>JAEESA010000313.1 GCA_016286115.1 Lachnospiraceae bacterium | reverse complement strand
GCCGATCCCGTCGGTATTGTACCCGATCAGCTTTCCGTCCTCATTCACTACCGTATTGACCGCCCCGCAAAGCCGCGCGGCGGGGGTCAGCTCATCCACATTTTTCGCGGCGTTGATCTTGCAGGGCATGGTCACGTTCATCCCCCGCATGGAAAAGAGCCGCATCGCCGAAAACGCCGCCGGCACGTCCTCCTCCTTCACGTCAAACGCCATATAACAGGCGTCGATCCCGCATTTTTCAAAGCTGTAGTTATACATGGCCGGAGACATCGAATGCGCCACCGGTGAGCCGATGAGGCATAAAAGCCCTGTTTTTCCGGATATACTCTCAATCATGGTTTTCCTCCTTCCATCTGGCATACGCCAAGATCCCCGCGACGGTCTTTCCATCCTGGATCGTACCTTCAAAGATCAGCTTGATAAGGTCCGCAAGCTCCCATCGTTCCAGCCGGATATTTTCCGCCGGATCGAAATTGGTCTTCCCCGGAACCAGGTCCGTTGCAAGATAAACATCCACAAGCTCATTACAGAACGCCACGGTCGTCTTCAGCGATAAAAGCCGATGCAGCTTTTTCGCCTTAAAGCCGGTCTCCTCCTCCAGCTCTCTTGCCGCACAGTCCGCCGTATCCTCTTCTACACTGTCCCTCGCGCCGGCCGGAAGCTCGAGCGCCTCCCGGTCGAGTGCATTTCTCCACTGCCGCACCAGAAGAAGTTTTTCGTCCCTATCCACCGCAACAACCGCCGCAGCGCCCTTCCGATGCTCGATATAATCCCAGTCTTCTTCATGGCCGTTATCAAAGACCATGTGATCCTTATATACATCTAAAATGGAGCCCTGATAAACAAGCTCCCTGCTGACACGTTTCTCCATCTTTTCTCCTGAAAATAAACATATGAGGTGTTCTTAAAAGTAAGGCGTGCCGAAAAGGCACGCCTCTTTTTTTTCATTTCGCATAGTCCGAAACTCTCGATTCCCGGATCACATTGATCTTGATCTGTCCCGGATATTCCAGTTCCGATTCGATGCGCTTGCTGATGTCATGAGCAAGCAATACCATATCGGCATCGGATACCTCTTCGGGAACGACCATGACTCGAATCTCACGCCCCGCCTGAATAGCGAAGGACTTGTCCACTCCTTTGAATTCGCTTGCAATATCTTCTAACTGTTTCAGTCTGTTGGAATACGTTTCCAATGTTTCTCTTCTCGCGCCCGGACGCGCCGCGCTGATCGTATCGGCCGCCTGTACAAGAACGGCGATCAGGCTTTCCGGCTCCACGTCCCCGTGATGCGCCTCAACCGCATTGATGATGAGCGGCGATTCCTTATATTTCTTACACAGATCGACACCGATCTGGATATGGGAACCTTCCTGCTCGTGGTCCAGCGCTTTTCCTACATCATGCAGAAGTCCTGCGCGTTTTGCAAGCCGCACGTCCACGCCCACTTCCGAGGCCAGAAGGCCTGCGATCTGCGCCACTTCGATGGAATGCTTCAAGGCATTCTGCCCGTAGCTGGTTCTGAACTTCATACGACCGAGCAGTCTCATCAATTCCGGATGGATACCGTGTACTCCAACCTCGAGGGTCGCTGCCTCGCCCTCTTCGCGGATCAGGCTTTCGACTTCTTTCTGCGCCTTCTCCACCATTTCTTCGATCCTGGCCGGATGGATCCGCCCGTCCACGATCAGTTTTTCCAGAGCGATCTTCGCCACCTCACGGCGGATCGGATCAAATCCGGAAAGGATCACCGCTTCCGGTGTGTCGTCGATGATCAGATCCACACCCGTCATCGTTTCAAGAGTCCGGATGTTCCGGCCCTCCCGCCCGATGATGCGGCCCTTCATCTCATCGCTCGGCAGCTGAACCACGGAAATCGTGGATTCCGCCACCTGGTCGGCTGCGCATTTCTGGATCGCGGTGACGACATATTCCTTCGCCTTCTTTCCCGCTTCTTCCTTGGCCTGCGCCTCCAGTTCCTTGATCAACCTGGCAGTGTCGATCTTCACGTCTTCTTCAACAGCTTTTAAAAGATATTCCTTAGCTTCTTCGGAGGTAAATCCTGAGATTCGTTCGAGCTCCTTTACTCGCTCTTCTGTGAGCCGCGAAACTTCCGCTTTCTGCTTCTCGAGATCCGCTTCCTTCGCCGTGCAGCTCTGTTCCCGTTTTTCAACGGCGTCCAGTTTTTTGTCCAGGTTGGATTCTTTCTGCTCCACCCTGCGCTCGTTCCGCTGAATTTCGTTCCGCCGTTCCTTGATCTCTCTGTCAAGCTCCTGTCTCGTCTTCACCGATTCTTCCTTGACTTCGAGGAGGGCTTCCCGTTTTTTGTTCTCTGCGGTCTTCACGGCATCATCGATGATCTCTCTCGCTTTGGCTTCCGCTGTCTGCAGTTTCCCGTCGGCTTTATTCTGCACAACCTTCTGTGCTACGATCCAGGTCACTATGGCAGCCACTGCCGCTGCGATCAAAGCGCATGCGATGTATGGCAAATACGGCACACAAACACCTCCTTATTCAGTTTTTATTGTGATCTATAACAAAAAAATACAGTTCTTCCTGTCATAAATAACAACTATTAGATTTTATACGTTTCGCCCTCTTCTGTCAAGATGCGTTTGTGGTCCGGAAGGGGTGCTTTAGCCGGAAAAATCCTTACATGCGCGGGCATTTCGATAAAATATTGACTGCGCTCAGTAATCCGTGTCCTCCATTTTCATCACGGCCAGAATGTCATGGCTTGAAAAGCCTCTTCGCAAAAGAAACGCGTAAATGCGCTGCTGCTCTTTCCGGTCCGCATGTTCCGGATCAAAATTCTTTTTGGTAAGGAGCGAGCGGATCTGTTCCCGCTCGTCTCCCTGATAGTTTTCTTCGACCGCGCTCGCTGCCAATTCCCGGTCGATCCCGCGTTTGATAAGGTCCTGATAGACCCTTTTCCTGCTGCGGGAGGAACTCATGCTTTCGGTAAACCGGCCGGCATAGCGCTCGTCATCGATATAGCCGTAAGACTTAACATAGGCGATCGCGTCCTCGACCAGTTCCTCCGGGTAATTGCTGCGCGAGAGCTTTTCGCGAAGATTACTTTCTGTCCGGTCCTGCTGCTGAAGCAGGTACAGCGCCCTTCTTCGCACCTTCTCCCGGCTTGGCGTCTTTTCCTTCATCCTTCTTTTCCTCGGCTTCGTCGCCGCCACGGTAATGGGCGAGCACCTGTTCATCCACTTCTTTCATCATTTCAGGATGCTCCGCGAGATAGGTCTTGGCATTCTCACGGCCCTGTCCGATCCGTTCGCCCTTGTAAGCGAACCACGCGCCGGCTTTGTTGATCACGTTGATATTGACGGCGAGATCCAGAAGATCCCCCTCTTTCGAGATCCCTTTGCCGAACATGATGTCAAACTCGGCTTCCTTAAAGGGCGGGGCGATCTTG
>JAEESA010000312.1 GCA_016286115.1 Lachnospiraceae bacterium | reverse complement strand
ACAATGAGTATGATACAGAGGCAATCCGGGTGGAATGCAAAGGTCTTGGGAAGATCGGTTATGTAGCAAACAGCACGCATACAGTTCTTGGTGACAGCTACAGTGCCGGGCGGATCTATGATGAATTCAGGAAGAAGGCCAAGGGCATTGTCCGGTATATCTCTCCGAAGGGTGTGATCTGTGAACTGAAGGAGGGCAAGTGATGGCTGGTCAATACTATATCTGCCCGGTCTGCCGTAGGAGCTATACGGAAATCGGGAAAGAAAACAAGAAAAAGATCATCCGGTTCTGCCCGGAGTGCGGAAGAGAAATGAAAACGGTGCAGTTCAATCTTCTGAAGAGGATGTGATTGGGGGAGGGATCCAGAGATGCAGAGATTATGGTTCTGGATCAGGAAGAGATTTGGAAAGAACAAAGATTGCAGAGGGTTTTGCGTGACCTGCAGGCATTATGAAACCTGTAAGGAAGACAGGGTATAGGTTCTATAACGGGAGGAGAAGAAATGCCGAATCTTACAAAGCACGGGAAAAAGAGAATTACGGAACGGGTAGGGATTAACCAAGGGGATGCCAAAAGAAATGCAACAAGAGCTTATAGGAGAGGAATTCAGCTGGATGAGACGACGGGAGCGCTTAAATCCTGGATGACTGGAAGATATTACAGGCACAGAAAACACCCGGAGATGCGGATATTTCGTGGATTTCTCTATATATACAGGAACGGTGTTCTTATAACGGTTTATCCGATCCCCGAGGATCTTCAGAACAGCTTTGAAAATTATGTTCAGCCGGGACCTTACAAGAAATATGAGGAGTATTTGAACTGCAAAGCGTGCGAGAAGGCTTCACGGGAATACGTTAAGAAATCGGAGAAGTACCGGGAGAAACGGCGCATCTTTATCAACAGAGTTTTACTGGAAGATGTCCGCCAGTTTACGGAGGGAAGGTTTGATGTCAGTATCTCCTGCGTCTGTGCCAGAGAGTGCGAAGTTGTTGTTCGTTATGTTCCGACAAAGAAAGATGTGCCGGATCTCTGTGAAGTAGCGGACTATCTGAAAGAATGCACGGTTTATACAGAAGTGCGGTTTGTCCACGAAAGAGACAGGTACGGAAGACTCATCTTTCCGGAAAGATACCGCATTGATCCGGACGAGGATGAACTGGTATATCATTCGGAATAATGAGTGGAATAACAGCAGGAAACAGCAGGAAACGAAAGGGAAAACTATACTGTTTCATCGTAATATGTGATATAATAGTGAAGACTTTTGAGCCAAGGGGGAGAAGGCTTTGTCAAAGGGGAAGAATCAGAAGCTGAAGCTGTATTACCTGTCACGAATCCTGATCGAGAAAACTGATGAGGATCATTCGCTTACCTTGAAGGAAATTCAGGACGAGCTTCTGGAATACGGGGTTACTGCTGATCGGAAAAGCCTTTATGACGACGTGGAAGCCCTCAGCATTCTTGGGATCGATATTGTAAAGGAACGAGAAGGTTCTTCTTTCGGTTATCGTGTGGTTGGCAAGCAGTTCGAAATCGCCGAACTGAAGCTTCTTGTGGATGCCATCCAGTCTTCTAAATTTATCACCAAAAAGAAATCCAACGAATTGATCAAAAAACTGACCGGGTTCGCCAGCCAGTATGAGGCAGATCAACTCCGGCGGCAGGTTGTTGTGGCCGGACGGATCAAATCCATGAATGAGAGTATCTATTACAACGTGGACGAGATTCATGAGGCGATCGCCACAAACCGGATGATCCGGTTCGAGTATCTCCAATGGAATCTGCAAAAAAAATTGATGCCCAGGAGAAAAGAACCTTATGTGATCAGTCCCTGGGCGCTTTGCTGGGATAATGAGAACTATTATCTGGTGGGCTATGATAGCGCAGCGGACAGTATCAAGCATTACCGGGTCGATAAAATGCGGGGCATTTCCGTTATTGAAAAGAAACGGGAAGGCGGAAAACGGTTCAAGGCCTTTGATATGGCGGTTTACGCAACAAAGAATTTCGGGATGTTCGGCGGCGAAGAGCAGACAGTCAAGTTGGAATTCGACAATGATATGGTTGGCGTGATCCTTGATCGCTTCGGAACGGATGTAACGATTCGACCTGCTGGGAAAGAAAAATCTACGGTGAATGTGGATGTGTATGTCAGTGATCAGTTTTTTGGGTGGATTTTTGGGCTTGGCGGGAAGGTGAGGATTGTTGCACCGGAAGAGGTTGTCGAGGAATTAAATAAAACAATACGATCATTTGGAGAAACAAAATGAAGGCTTTATCAATACATCCGTATTATGCAATGGCAATTTTCTTTTTGGAAAAGACGGTTGAGTGCCGGACGTGGAAAACAAATTACAGGGGTGATATTTTGATTTGCTCGACTGCAAAGAACTGTGAGGATACCATTCCTGGTCATGCATTGTGCGTTGCAACGCTAAAGGATGTAGTCCCGATGAAAAGAGAACATCTGGAAGCAGCGTTAATGTATGAGGATGAGTATGATCCGGATTCTTATGCCTGGATTCTGGAAAATGTTCGTTGTGTGAAGCCCTTCCCTGTTAAGGGAAAACTTTCACTTTGGGAATGCGAGCACGACATTGAATATATTGAAGTGAGTAAAGATGAGGATGAAAACGACCGAATCTTCGCAGAAATATATGAACCACTTTTATATCACGGGAAGGTGGAAAAATCGAGCACTAACAATAGCCAGACTATGAAAGTAATAGATAATATTTCTGAAACGGTTTGTGATGATTTAAAATTGTCTATTAAAGATGGAAGCAGGATGTCCATTGCGGCAGCGTGCTTTTCCATGTATGCATATAAAGAGTTGAAAAAACAGCTGGAGTCTTTGGAGGAATTGCGTTTTATCTTCACATCTCCAACTTTTGTTACAGAAAGGGCAGAAAAGGAAAAACGGGAATTTTACATACCGCGTTTTAACCGAGAGCATAGCCTTTATGGTACAGAGTTTGAAATCAAGCTGCGCAATGAACTGAGCCAGAAAGCTATTGCAAGAGAATGCGCTGACTGGATCCGGCGTAAAGCTAGATTTAAATCCAATTCTACAGGAGAAAACATGGGGGGATTCGTTACTGTAGATTCTCCTTCTGAACAGGTTGCCTATATGCCTGTAAACGGTTTTACCACTGTGGATATCGGCTGCGAGCGTGGGAATAACAGCTATAATATGGTCAACCGAATGGAGGCTCCGTTTGCTACACAGTATATACAGCTATTTAATACACTCTGGAATGACCGGCAGAAGCTTCAGGATGTGACGGATGTAGTTATAGAGAATATTACAACCGCCTATAATGAAAATTCACCTGAGTTCATATATTTCATCACGCTTTTTAATGTTTTTAGTGAGTTCCTGGAGGACATTTCCGAGGATGTCCTTCCGAATGAGGCTACTGGTTTTAA
>JAEESA010000311.1 GCA_016286115.1 Lachnospiraceae bacterium | reverse complement strand
ACCCCCGTCTTCAGATCGATAAACCCGATCCAGAGCGTTACAAACATATTGGCTTCGTTATTTTCGCACAATGCCCTATTGGCTATCGTTGCGAGCTCTTCCAAATCCTTCCCTTCCTCCGCAAGGCCTTTTAAGATCGTCTTTGCCCGCATCATAAACATGGCAGCAGGGATCCCCTTGTCCGAAACATCCGCGACCGTCACCACGAGAACATCATCATGCAGAAGATAGAAATCATAAAAATCACCGCCGACAACCTTTGCCGGCTCCATTTGCGCATAGAGCTCAAAGTACTGATTATGACGGAAGTTCTGGCTGCATTCGGGCAAGGATGTCTGCTGTATGAGATTAGCCATCTTCAGTTCACTGTCGAGCCTTTCGGTCGCTTCGTCGATCAGCTCCGCCAACTTGTCCACGGTTTTATTGATCCCATCGGAAAGCTCGGAAAATTCAAGGGAGCTTCGGATATCCACTCTTTCCCCAAGATGCCCGCTGGTTATCTTTACCAACGCGTTATGGATCCCTTCCACCCCTCTGACCACATGGTTTTTCAAAAGTCTGGAAAGCACCACAAAGAAACTGATCAGGATCACAAAGACCATCGCGATCGTAAGGAACTTATCAATGGATCCGCCATAGGCGGCTTCGGCTGTCGGATACGCTCCGATCACATAGTACTCTTTATTCTTCGTCGCAACGACAAAATACTCATCCCCAAACATCGTGATCTTTGAATGGGTAAACTCCCCCTCTTCTTCCGGCAAAACACTCTCATCTTCTATTATCTGCCCATCCATCTTTCCGCCCGTGCTTCCGATGATCACCCGATCGGGATCACTGATCATCATAGCGCCGCCAATCCCAACCCTTCTGTATTTCACCTCCTGCTCCAGCTTTTGGTTTAGGAATTTAAGATAGTTTTCCTCACTGATCCCAAGCTCTATAAAACCCGATCCATCCGAAAGGGTCCTGCCGGCATAAACCTTTTTTATATTTTCATCATAGGCGCTCCCCCTCAGCTCCTGTTGGTAATAGGTCTCCCCCTCCAGAAGGCACATGAATTCCCTGGACTGTTCACCGGATCTCATGTCAAACCCTATATATTCCGGTACATTCGAATGGATAATGATCCCATTCTCATCCACCACGTCGATCTCAGATATAAAGTTTTTGTTGGAATTGACAAGTTTTTCCAGTTTGTCATCCTCCATCAATTCTTTATTCTTCTCAATCTCATCCACAAATGAATTCACATATGTCCTGAGGTCGTTGCTGAAGGTGTCTACGACATCGATACTGACATCCTTAACATATTCTTCTACCAACGAATAGGAATAATACTTCTGATAGACCGACTGGACAGCTATCACAACCAGAAGCGACCCGGCCACAGTGATCAGAATGACGAGAAAAACCCAGTGATTAACGATCCTGCTTATTCTTTTTTTTCTGTAATCTATTTTCATACCGATTACCTGTTCATAAACCCCTTCTCAATCCCCGAAGATCGAATAATCCCTTTCAAAGAGGATATCCAGCATCTGTTTATGCAAAGCATCCTCCGGCACGTTTTCCAGAAGATACTGCGTCACAAAAGCCTTGCTTTTTCCCGGATATCGGTAAAGCCGGTTCTGCTTTTGCAGCTCGGCAAGCTCTCTTCTCCACAGGAGGGAGAGTTGGTTTTTCAGCTTCACCTTCGGATTACGCGACGCCTCTCTTAACTGATAAAAATCCAGTTTTCCCCCTGCTGTTTCGACCGTGATCACGCCCCAGTGATCCGGCACATGTTCCCTGATGTGATGCGCGTGCGTGCTTCCCACAACGACATAATTAGCGTCAAAATACCGGTCATAATCCCGGATCTGCCTTGCCAGCCGCTCATACGTGTCCGCATCGCTCTTGATCTCTGCGCCGATCAGCCCCTGCTCCGTAACCAGCACGATATCCGCGCGCGATCTTCCCATAGTCAGTTCGTCAAAGAAACGGACTTTCCCGAATTTTCCCTCAAAATGATCGCACAGGTCATCGCGGATATCCGCATCATGTAATACCTCATTCATACCCTAATCCTGAATCGGAACGTCTTTATCCTCTTTCTTGCGATACAGGAGGAACCCGAGAAGGAAGCCCGCGACCAGGCCTCCCAAATGCCCGTAATTATCCACGCCGATCGTCGTCACTCCGTAATAAACCGTCAGCGCGAGAAGGATCAGCATGCCGCGGATGGATAAATGCCGGTATTTTCCCTTATGACGGAGTATGATATTCAATAAACACCCCACCAGCCCGAGCGCCGCGCCGGACGCGCCGATACACACCGTCCCGGTCCCCCGGTATACGAAGAAGGAAAGAACCCCTCCCGCGAAGCCGGAAACCAGATACAGGATCAGAAACTTAATATGTCCTAACGCGTCTTCCACATAGTTCCCGACACCGAAGATCATCACGCAGTTGTTTAAGAGATGCAGCGTGCTGCCGTGCAGGAACATAAAGGTCAGAAAGCGATACCATTCTCCCGTCTCAACTGCCGGTGGATATAGGCCTCCGTAAAGGGAATAAAATTCGCTCCCGGCGTCTTTGTCGTATACGCTGATCGCCAGAAAAACGACCAGATTGATCGCCAGAAGAACGATCGTGACAACCGGCTTTTTCATCCCGTCATTTTGTTTTTGCGTATCCTCATTCATGGGTCAATAAACGGAATGCTTCCGATCGCCGTGTAATTCATGCCGCTTTTTCCTCTGTCCGACCGCATCAGCGTCACTTCCCTGATCGTCATCGTCGGCGCCGGGACCATGATCCCGGGGAGCTTTTCGCCAAAATGCGCCCCTCTCACGAGCGTGAAATGCGGCTTAAACGGTTTGTTGTCAAATGGGATCCCGGCGGCGGCAAGCGCTCTCCTGATCTTTCGAACGCATTCCAAAAGCTCTTCATTTTTCGCCACTCCGGCCCACACCGTGCTGCCGAAGCAGCCGTATCCTTCCAGTCTTATCGTAAGAGGCTCTGACTCAATTTCAGAAACAGCCTCCAGTACAGCCTCGTCATCAGGATATTCTCCGATAAAAGCCGCTGTCAGATGAAGGTTCCACTCCTGCGAGTATCTCCCCTTCATGCCCTTTTCCTTCAACCGGTCCTGCACGATCTTCAGGGCTTTGACCATGTTTTCATCCGGTAAAAACGCAAGAAACAGCCTCATCTTATCCACCTTCTAATACAGTTTATACGTGATCTTTTCGCCGTCTATCGTGATAAGAGCGTATTCTCCTTCTTTTATGCTGCCGGGGTTTAGGATCATGATCCCGTAGCGGTCCTCCGCAAGAGGAAAATGCGTATGTCCGAAAAGGACAAGTTTACACTCCTTTTCCTGTGCCAGCTGAATGAGCGTTCCGTATCCGTGTTTCACATCCTGGGCGTGGCCATGCGTGATCAGCGTTTTCACGCCTTCAAAGTCCGTTATGATCCGGTCGGATTCGCTGCTGC
>JAEESA010000310.1 GCA_016286115.1 Lachnospiraceae bacterium | reverse complement strand
CCGATCCCGTACCAGATCGCGTCGAGCCTGGTCGCCACAATGGAAACGCATAGCGTCGTAAACAGCATGATGGCCGACGTGATCACGGCCCCCGTCAGGTCGTTGTAATAATACAAAAAGATCAGCTCGCCATACATCAAAAACAGCACGTAATACCCCACCGCAAGCGCCGGATAGATCTGCATCACAAGACCCGAAAACCCGTACATCGGCAGCACGACGATGAAGATCAAAAACAGCACGACCGAGATCGTAAACTGCACCCGCGCCAGATTCATCAGCTCTCCTGAAAGCTGCTGGAACATCTGCTTTTTGGCGCTTTCGATGTCCACCAGCCGCCCGCCGATAACTGCCTCGGAATAGCGCTTGTACTTGTCATGGAACCGCATTTCCACGTTGGAGATAAAGAGCATGGACGCGGAGACATTCGTGATCAGCGCGATGAACGTGGCCATATCATAGGGCTCCGCGCAGACGAAGGTTTTAGCGACCACCATTTTCATGTCCGTGGTCCAGAACACGAAGTTGTGTACATATAAGCTAAGCGTATACAAAAAGTTACTGATGATCAGCGGCCAGTATTTCCGGAAATACGGCAGCACCTTCCGATAATTTCGGCTGTTCTCCCGGAAATAGCTTCTTAGCTGCCCAAGCTCCAGGCAGCCGATAAGAAGAAATGTCGCGTCGATCGAAAGCAGCATGCCGGTCAGCGTGTCCATGCCAAGACCCCTGACCAGGAGAAGACTCAGTAAGATCCCGAAGACCACCCCGATAAAATAAAACAGCGTGATCTTGACATAGTCCTTACAGATCGACAGATACAGCATCGCATAAAACACGAACACCAGCGAAACAAAGCCCAAAAACGATAGGAAGACAAACAGAAGATCCACGCCTCCCACAATGTATTCCCTTATAAAGAACGGGATCGACACGCCACAGGAAACGATCATGTTGATCAAAAGTCCCGTATAGAAGCAAGGCATAATGTCGTCGTAGCGTTCCTCGTAGATCACGTCCGACATATACCTGGACAATATCGCGTTAAAGGGCGACGCTGTCAGAAGACTGAACACGAAGATATAAAGGATCGTACAGGCGAAAAGTTCTCTCGCCGTGTAGTCCAGCGTCTCGTAGTCCAGAACCTTCTCCATCACGAAGACCATCACCATGACAATGACCATGGGTGCGATCGTGATGACGGCGCTGTAGGCGAAGCCGGCGAGGTGCGCCAGCAAAGATTTTTTGTTATAGATCCGGTTCAGTTTTACACCGATTCCTGCCATCTGTTTTTCCTTCCTGTCTTGTTATTTGGATTCCCGGACGGATCTCTCTTGCGAGACGATCCGGTTTTACTTCTCGCTCCACGGATCATCGACTCCGGAAACATCAACCGATGCCCACGGCTCGTCTTCTTCCGGAACCGTATCGTCGATGCTCCAGGGTTCTGTGTCGTCGGAGACGTCTGATGCCGAAGCTTCTCCGCCGCCCACTCCCGAGTGCTCGAAGCTGTTGTAGATCTTGCGATAGGTTTCCTTCATGTCTTCGACCTTATATTTACGCATCAGACGCTTATAGCCGGCCTCTCCCATCTGCTGTCTCTCGGTCTCGTTTCGGGCGATACGGATCATGGCTGCAGCGATGTCCTCCACGTTCATGATGTGGGTTAAGATCCCGGCTGCGCCGAAGTCGTCGTCCTCTCCGTAGATCAGTCCGTAGCAGTTTCCGACGTCTGTCGCGATCGCCGGCTTGTGCGCGGCGTAGCCCTCCAATATGGTCAGGGGCTGGCCTTCGGAAATGCTGGTCAGGATCGTGCAGTCCATGCGGCCGAGGTACTCCTGCACATTGATCCGGCCCGTAAAAACCACATCCGGGATCTGCATGGATTCCACGAGTTCAAAGCATTCGTTCGCGTATTCCTGATCCTCTTCCCATGGCCCCATGATCCAAAGCTTTAGCGTATCTTCTTCCTTCTTCGCATAGTAGAAGGCGCGGATCATGGTCTTCACATCCTTGATCGGCGTCACACGAAGCACGGCGCCGATATTGCAGAAGGCCTCGTCTTCGGGGAGCTTCCCGCTGAGGTTTGCAAAGCGTTCCGTATTGATCCCGTTCGGCGTCACCATCGTCTTTTCCGGCGGACAGCCGAGGTCGATCTGCAGCTCTCTCGCGTGTTCATAAAGGCTCGTCACGAGATCGCACCTCTGATAGGCTACGTAACTCATCTTCCTGAACTGATCGATCCAGATCGATTTATAGATTCCCTGCACCCACTTGGCCTTCACAAGCTCCTCTTCCCGTTCACGGGTGTAGATCCCGTGCTCTGAGATCAGGAAGTTCGAGCCGTGTTTCTTCTTGGCCATGGTTCCGAGGAGACCCGCGTACCCCGTGGCCACGCAGTGATATAGATCCGCCTTCGGCACGTCGAATTTCATGACCAGAAACATCGGCAGATAGATCGAGCGCATTGTCCACAAAAAGTCCGAGAACACGGCGTCCTTATATTTCGTGCGGTAGCAGTCCTTTACGGCTTCCAAAAAGTCCACGCCCATCAGAAGGTCGTTCACGGACAACGCGGGCTTTTCCATCATCTCAAACATCGTGTTCCAGTCCACTTCGTTATTGAGAAGGAGACTCCGTAAAGCGGCCACTTCTTTCTTGTTCAGTTTCACATGGCTTCCGCCCTTTGACTCCCGCTCCGACCAGTCCATGTCCGAAAGATACATCTCATAGACTTCCATCACGTTGTCGCCGAGCTCATAGACAAAATTGCCGCGGTAACTCCGGTCCGCCACAATGGCCAGTATGATAAATTCATGCTGCGGAAACTGCGCGATCAGACTGTGGATCCAGCTGGACACACCGCCCACCACGTAAGGATAGCACCCTTCCGCTACAATACAGATCCTCATGCTACTTCTTCCTGTTCTCCTCTTTCTTCAATGTGATTTTCACTTCCTTCTTTTCCAGGGAGATCAGCCAGGCATCGTCTTCGATCTTTTTGAACTCCCCTCCCTCGATCTTATTGATCTCTTCATCATGGATCCGAAGTACGAAGCAGCCTGTGTCATAATTGCTCTTCAGCGTGATCACATTACCATTCCTGCTCTGTTCGTAAATCGTCGAAAGAAAGATCTTCGCCCTGCTTCCGCTATCCGACAGGGTCAGTTCCTCAAACGCGTCAAAAGCGTCATAAAACGTATCCGTATACCGCGCGAAATCCTTGTAAACATTCTGCCACTGGTCATTTGCATCCTGTGGATAGATGATGTGCTGCAGGTCCTCCGTAACGACGGAAAAGCCGAGTGCCGTTTCGATCGCGCGCTCCCTGATATCCTCGGAATACTTATGGCTGTCGCCGCTGTTGATCGTCGTCAGTACAACGTCCCCGTCCTTCGTAAGATACACAAGCTCCCCCGTATCTTCAAAATCCTTGAGATACGTCCGTACATCCGAAAAACCCTGTTCCTTCAGAAGAGCCCTCATCTGCTCCGGAT
>JAEESA010000309.1 GCA_016286115.1 Lachnospiraceae bacterium | reverse complement strand
CGGCACGGGATGGGCTTAATAGATCTCCGTGCTCTCCTGAGTGTCCCTATAAATCCCGGAGGTTTCCTCATTTGTCGGGATCTGGTTGCCGCCAAAACTCCGTTTCGGATCAATGGTGAAGCGGATAATGAGCTTTTTCCCGTAATCATCGTCCGTACCTTCATGTGGTTCCGTAGAAACGTAGTTTTTCTCATAGTCAAACCCGGTAACCCGCACATACTGGGCATCTGCCTTGATGGTCACATCCACCGACACCGGACTATCCCAGGAAAATTCATCCCCGGACTTGATCCGGTCGACTGTAAACGCCTGAATCGAAGTTTTGTCTGTCAGCGCAAAAGGCGCTGTAATGAAATCCCGGATCTCCGCATTCGCATCCAGTCCGATCCCGCCGTTGTTATCAAGGCCGGTTGCATCGTCGATCAAAACAATAATGTCCTCCGAGGTTGCCGGCGTACGCGTGTATTCTCTGGTCATGATCCCGTCATCATTGCTGTCATACTCGTTGATCGTGCTCATGTTCTTCGAAAACGGGAAATCGGAACTGATCATGTTTGCCACATAGTACGCAACATTTCCCTTCTTATACTTTGAAAGCTTATTTCCGAGAGAGGTCGTATCCGAATAGGCCTTCCGCGCTGTATAAACGGAGTAACATTTCACGCCCATGTTCTTCATCTTTCTGGAAAACTTGATCATGGTATTCCGCTCCGGATTCTTATTATCGTCCGAAGTTTTTACGCCGTCCTCGATCTCCGGCTGATTGACCAGCATATCCGCCACACCGATACAGATCATCTGCCGGTCGGCGTTGGCTGGATCGTCAGCCAGCTCCTTGAACTTCTTAAACGCCAGCTCGCAGGCCAGATCGTGCCGCGACCCGCCGGTATTCCCGGAAAAATCGGAGGCTGATGAGTTTGTGATCTTCTTCTGCAAAGAATTCATATTGGCGTTCGTCACCGTCGTAAAGGGGAAGATCGCTTTCGCCTTCCCGCCGATTCCGATCGCACAGATCCTTATCTTATCCCCATCATCCGCGATCTGCTCATTGATGGCGGCCGCCTGCTCGATCATCCGGTTCGTGGCCTGCTTGGCTGCTGCGAGGCAGGAGATCTTGCTGTTCTCGTTCAGCTTCTTTTTCATAGAGGCTGTATAGTCCACCCAGATCAAAATATCCTTCCGTCCGATCACCGTATTCTCCGTGCCATTACTACCGGATACATACTGCTCCAGATCAATGGTCACACGGCCGGTTGCGTCCGCTTCGGCTTTCTTATCAAGCACCAGTCCGGCTTCCTCGCCGTCGCCACCGCCCGAAGTTACTTTCAGTGTGCCGAATTCCGTTTCAATGTCGTAATTTGAGGTCACATCCTTGTATTTCCCATCAGTCACGGTGTAGATATGGACGTTGCCAAACTCATTGTCCACGGTTCCCGGCATCGTGATCTCAGAAGTATCTGTAAGATACACGAGGAACTTCCCCTCCAGCGGGGCATCTGCGTCTCCGCTAGGAAGGAAATCGTTGGGATACGTGAAAATATAGTTCGCGTCTGTTCCTTCAAATGTCCAGTCGGAAACCGCGCTGTCAAGGTAAGTCAGCGGGTTCCCGTCAAAGGCCTTTTCTCCACTGCCGGAAGTGATCTTGATCTGCTTTGCTGCAGCTTTTGTTTTCTCCGGCATCATAAACGGGAGGACAGCCATCGCACATAAGACAACCGCTCCCAGTATGCAAAATGCTTTCTTTTTCATTTTCTCCTCCTATCTCGTCAGGTATTCATCCCAGGCTTTTCTGTAAGCATCCGTTCCGGAAAAAACGGTGCCGTCGATCCCCAGGGTATCGATGGATTCTTCAAATGCGATGAGATCATATTCCCGAACCTCTTCTTCCGTCGCAAAGGTTGTCTTCACCTTTTCGATCACCTTCGTGGTCTCCTCACCGGGCTGCAGGGGCTTCGTGTAATAGAAATAGTCTCCGTCATAGACCCAGCCCTCCGGGAGATGCTCCGGATACTTTTTCACTGAATAGAACACTCCGTCTGCGCCGGAGAACTGTGTGATATCCTCGATCTCACTGTCGGAAAAGCCGAGGAAAACCCGGACAAAGCAGGGCCTCGTTCCGACGTTCTTCACCCAGATCGCTTTTTTATAGATGTTGTCGCCCACGTCCAAAGGCACCGGTTCGAACTCCTCCATCAGCTTCGTTTCACCGATGCCGACGGTGAACTCATTCTTGATCGAATTCTTATCCGTAAGATACGCATAGGCCACGCCGCCCGACAGCGCAAAGGCAAGACAGGCCGCAATGACCGCTGCGATGATCCCTTTCTTTTTCATGACAGTTTCTTCCTCCTTCTTCTCTGAATGGCTGTGATCCCGATAATCCCTGCGCTGCAGGCAATGATACCGATCACGGCAGCCCCGATCTTGCTGCTGTCTCCTGTACGGACGACCTTGCCGTCCCAGTTTCCGTTTGCACCTGCATCACCATTTCCGGCAGGTGTACCTGTTCCGGTTCCGCCGTTCGGGGTTGGATTATTTCCGAGTGGGGTCACCGGATCCGGCTTCTTTTCCGTCGAAGGCTCCGTGTCCTTTTCCTTCTTCGTCCGGGTCGTCTTATCGCCGTTTACCGTGATCTTCACCACTTTACTGACCTCTTCCCCCGGCACAACGATCTTATTGTTCTCATAGGTTTTCAATTTTCCGCTCTCGTCCACCTCATATTCTTTGATGGAAAGGGTGATCGTGCCCTTCTTCACCTTATAACCCAGTTTCTTCTGTTCGCCCTTCATCACATCAAAGGTTGTGGAATAGATCGTTTCCTGATTACTGTTCCAGCCGGTCGTTCCGGGCAGGCTCTCCGCCGCTTCCGCTGTCACCAGTATGGAAAACTGGTTTCCCGTTGCAGTATTCCCCCATTCCTCCGGGATCCGGACACCGCTGATGAAATCCACGGTCTGCCCCGGTTCCACAGGGCTGTCATAATAGTAATAGTCCCCATCTGCCTTCCATTTCCCGGAAGCAAGAATGATATTGTCCTCCGACAGAGCAGTCATTCCTTTGGACGCGGTATAGTCAAGCCTTGCCCGAAGATACACTGAACCCGTTTCCTTTGTCTTTTTCGCCTGGGCCGTAATCGGCAGCACCGCACAAAGCGCCGCCGCAAGAGCCAGTATCATCAATCCTTTCAGTCGTTTCATTTTTTCTTTCCTCCGCATAGATCATAAATTTTTCCTAGAGTCGATTCGTCCATATCCCCATCCGTCGTGATGGCTTCTTTCCCGCTGGTAAAGCTTCCGGCCTGGATCGCGATGGTCTCCACCTTCACGGTCAATGTTTCCTCCGGATCCACTTCACCCTCCAGAAAACTCCTTCTCTGCACCTTATCAAAGAGCGCAGGCGTTGCTTCTTCCGCAGTAAGCACACTCTTATATCCAAAGACATAGGTTCTGGTGTCCGACTGCAGATCCGTTCCGGTTTCTTTGCTCTTCAACTCGATCCAGTCCTCA
>JAEESA010000308.1 GCA_016286115.1 Lachnospiraceae bacterium | reverse complement strand
GTTATTGAATTTCTCCGGATAAAGCCGATAGAAGTTGTTCAGCTCCGTATTCTTCAGGATCTCCGTATGGAGGTAAGCCACACCGTTGACACTGTATCCGTAATGGATGTCAATATGTGCCATATGCACAAGGCCGTCCTTGATGATATAGGTGGTTTCATCCCTGAAATTCCTCCTGACCACATTATCCAGTTCCCGGATGATGGGCATGAGCTGCGGCACCGCGCGGGTAAGGAAACGGATCGGCCACTTCTCCAATGCTTCAGCAAGGATCGTATGGTTCGTATAAGCACATACCTTCTTCACTATGGCGATAGCATCCGCCATGAGGATCCCCTCTTCCTGGAGGAGGCGTATCAGCTCCGGAATGACCATGGTCGGATGTGTATCATTGATCTGGATTGTCGCATAATCCGCAAGATCATAGAGATTGCTGCCGCGTTCCTTTGCTTCTTCAAGGATAAGGCGGGCTGCGTTGCTGACCATGAAGTACTGCTGATAAACGCGAAGGATCCGCCCGGCATCATCCGAATCATCCGGATAGAGGAACAACGTCAGGTTTTCCGAGATATTGTTCTTGTCAAAATCAATGGAGTCCTCCGGTACGATACGTTCATTGACCGTCTCCAGATCGAAAAGGTGAAGCTTTGTCGTGCGGTTATTATATCCGGTCACATCAATGTCATACATTCTGGAGGTCACTTCGAAGCCGCCGAATTCCACGGTATAGGTTTTTTCGGTTTTCGTGAGCCAGCTTTTTTCTTCGATCCAGGGATTGGGAACCTCACCCTGCAGGTTATTCTTGAACACCTGGCGGAACAATCCATAATGATAAAGAAGACCGACACCGTCCGCATTCAGCCCGAGAGTTGCCATGGAATCGAGGAAGCACGCTGCCAGCCGCCCGAGTCCGCCGTTTCCGAGAGACGGTTCCGGCTCGACCTCTTCCACCTCGGTAAGATTTTTCCCTGCCGCTGCGATCTCCTCTTTGACCGCCTCATAAACGCCAAGGTTGATCAGATTGTTGGAAAGAAGCTTTCCGATCAGAAACTCCGCTGAAATGTAATACAGCTTCTTTTTCCCACGGTTAGTTACCTTCCCCTCTGCAAGTTCTTTTGTCATGGCAAGCAAAGAATAATAGATCTCCTCATTTGTACATTCCTTCACCTGCTTCCCATACAGTTTTTGCGTGTAGTCTTCTACCTTCATTTCTATCTTTCCTCCATTTCATAACAGTTACCGGTTACGCTTTTTCTTGAAGCTGAATATACTATATATTTCTTCTCCGCAAAACTCTTGTCATATTCTCGGAAAAAGTGGTACAATCCTATCATGAATATTATCGAATATGAAAGTTATCAAGAAAAAAAGGCACATGTAAATGCAGCCTTTCCCTATACGACCTACCCCTGCTCGATACCTCTGGACTTCCCGGAGGTCCCGCCGCATTGGCATGATGAGATGGAGATCATCTATATCAAAAAGGGAACGGGAGTAATTTCTGTGGATTTTAAGGATTTTACCGGCTCAAAGGGAACCCTGCTTTTTATCGTTCCCGGACAGATCCATGCCATCCGGCAGAAAGCGGATCAGTCAATGGAATACGAAAATATCATTTTCAATCTGGAAATGATGAAATCCGGTCCGATGGAAAAAACCACCACTGATTACTTTGGCCCGCTTCAAAAAGGGCAGCCTGTGATCCCCACCGTTATTACCCCATCACACGAATACTACAATCCGATTGCCGCCTGCATCGATGGCGCGGATGATATCTGCCAGAGATTTCCGAAGGCGTATGAGCTGGCTGTCAAGGCGCAGCTTTACCTTCTTTTTCATATTCTTTTCGCCTATTGCGCGCCCGACACAAAGGAAACGGTAAAACGCCACGAATTGGATCGCATACGGTCCGTGATCAAGTATGTGGAAAATCACTATATGGAATCGCTTTCCACCTGTGATATAGCAAAAGAAGCAGGCCTCTCCGAGTCCCACTTCATGAAATTCTTCAAAAACACCATGGGGATGCCTTTTATTGATTACCTGAACGACTACCGCCTTACGATGGCTTCACGCCTCCTGCTTTCCTCGGACGATTCTGTACTGGCTGTCGCAGAGGAATGCGGCTATGAAAACCTTTCCTACTTCAACCGCCTGTTCAAGCGCCGCTTTCATATGACGCCCCGGCAGTATCGGAAGGATTACAACTAAAGAATATAGTTCACATGATCTTTCCCCTGTTGATGATGCGGCAGATCTTAAATTCTTCATCGACCAAAAGAATATTTGCAAACCGGCCTTTGGCGATGCTTCCGTAGTCTTCGCCAAGCGATATGCTTTCCGCAGGATTTTCTGTCGCAGCCCGGATCGCAAGTTCCTTTTTCACGCCAAAGCGGATCGCATTTTTCATGCACTGAAAAAGATTTGTTACGCTGCCGGCGATGGTTTCCCCATCATCCGCAAGAACTGCTCCGGATCCTTTAACAGATACCCTCTGCCCTCCAAGTTCATAGGTTCCATCCGATAATCCTGCCGCCATCATGCTGTCTGATATTAAAACGACCTTATCCGGCGGGAAAAGGTCAAAAACCATTCGCACGACCGCAGGGTGAATGTGGACGCCATCGCAGATCAGCTCCGTCCATGCCCCCGCTTCGTATGCTGAAAGTACAGGCCCGGGATCGCGATGGCCAATGCCGTTCATCGCATTGAACGTATGCGTGATATGTGAGACTCCTGCTGAAAATGCAGCCGCAGCCGTTTCATAATCCGCGCTCGAATGTGCGAGAGAAAAACGCACCCGGTCCTTAAATGATCTTATGAGCTCCAATGCGCCTTCCTTTTCCGGAGCCAGGCTCACCAGCCGGACCAGCCCTTCTCCGTGATCAAGCAGGCGCTGCATCAGATCCTGATCAGGCGGGATGATATGATCCGGATCCTGCGCGCCGGATTTTCCTTTTGACAAAAACGGTCCCTCGAGATGCAGGCCGATCAGAGCCGCCTCTTCCGGCTTCGGCTTAAAAAGCGCTGCCTGATGGATCACCCCCTGAAGCTTTTCTTCCGGAAACGACATCGTTGCCGGGCATATGGCCAGGATCCCGTTTGAAGCCTCATACCGGGTAAACTGATGGATCGCTTCCTGTGTTCCATCACAAAGATCAGCGCCATCTGCCCCATGGACATGGATATCAACAAGCCCCGGGATAGCCAGAAGCCCACCTGCATCCAAACATTCCTCTCCCTGCGTTTCTGCTTTTTGGGCTTCCTCCACCCGCAGGATCCGTTCGCCGGAGATAACGATATCTTTTCTTTCAAATATGTGATTTTTTGTATATGTCTGCGCTCCGTAAATAATCATCAAGCATCCTCTTTGCCGCTGAAAGATACAACTCCTCTGCCCTCTCCATCGCTTCCGCCGTGGCCATATCCTGCGGTTTTATTTGGTATAATTTTAAGATTCCGCTTTCTTTTAATGCTTCCGCTTCCGGCGCAACGCTTCCGCACAGGCCAATAGCCGGAATGCCTAAAC
>JAEESA010000038.1 GCA_016286115.1 Lachnospiraceae bacterium | reverse complement strand
GTTATGAAGGACGATAAAGAGCTTGGCGAGGCATACGAGGGCATCGTCATGTACAGCTACATACCGGAGTCAAAGAAGCATGTGGATACGGCGCCGCTTCGTACGGTGCTCTCAGACCTTGACCTGAAAAAGCCCCGTAGAATGCTAAATAAATCCGCCGCCGCATTCCGCGAAGAAGCGGATGAAAAACAGGCGGAGGAAAAGCAGGAGAAGCAGGAAAAGCAGCTGGTGCCGGAAAAGGAAGAGGAGAAGCAGGAAGAAAAGAAGAAGGTAGAAGAAAAAGAAGAAGAGAAACAGGAAGAAGAGAAGACAGAAGAAAAACAGGAAGAAGAGAAGAAGGCAGAAGAAAAAGAAGAAGAGAAACCGGAAGACCATACGAAGCAAGAGGAAAAACTGCCCGTTCCCTCTCCGGAAGCCTTGCAGCGCCGGGAAGAAACACGGCGCCAAAAAAGGATCGATAAGGTTCTTGACAGGCAGCGTAAAAGGAAGGCAAAGGAGGAAGAGCTGGAGTATACGATCCAGGCACTTTCCGATCAGCTGAAAATATTTGAAAAGGAAAAACTTTCGGAAAAAGACGCGTCATTAATTAAAAATAGTTTTAAGAATGATATTAAAAGCAAACAAAAAGAGCTGGAGAGACTGAGGAAAGAGAATAAAAAGGCGGATCAGGAGGATATCCGAAATTACGAGAAGGGTCTGAAAAAGGAGAAGGATGGCACGGTCACAAAAAAATATGAAAGGGACTATGCCGCCTTCGGTCTCGGGGTCTCTCTTAACAATACGAAAATCGAGGAAACGGACAGCACAGAAATGGCGCGGATCAAGGCTGCGCTGAAGGATTACCTGGAGATCAGGAAGAAATATTTTAACAAGTATCAGCTCAGCGAAATGAGCGCTGAAAAGTTTCTGGAAAGAGGCACCGGCTTCGCCGGTGTCCAGCAGAAGGTGGACATAGACAGAAGCATGAAGAAGGAGGAACGGGCTGAGCTTGGCGACGCATATATGGTGCTGCGTGAGGCCACCCGGAATTATGAGAGAACCCACCTTCACATGTTCAAATTCGGAAGGGGAAAAGCGAGATTTCGCCAGGTACGTCTGCAGAAGGAAAAGATTGAGATGGACAACACGCGTTTTCACCTTTCGGATTACAGGCAGAGTATCCTGAATTCTCTGGATTCCAAATACGAAAACGACCACCTGACCTTCCGGAAAACAGTGATGCCGACCTGGGGGCATTATCTGCATCTTGGCAACAAAATCGACTTAAGAAACCAGGCCTACCGCGACAAGCGCCGCAGGCAGAAGGAGGAGGGAAAGCTGCCCGCATGGTACAAGAGAGCGTGGTCGTGGACAAAGACCGGGATGCAGAATACCGGTTTGAGAGCCCTGATGGGCTATGAGGCGGCAGGCGGACTCATTGACCGCACTCTTGGTCTTGCCACGGCGACCGTAGCCAACACCTTAAACCTTACCGGAAAGGTTGTAAAGACGCCGCTTAAACTGGCATCCTGCCTGTTTAACGGGGTATCAAAGCTGACCGGCAGCAAGAAGAGATGGAGGGTAAACAACGATCCGACGGAAGGATGGTCCGGAATCGACGACGGACGAAAGATTTTCAGAAGGTACTTAAAGGGCCTCTGCATCATTCCACAGGCGATGATCGAGCCCATATACCGCGGCGTGCCGAGGCTTTGGGGACATAAATACAAGCACGGCGTCTTCAAGCTCTCCAGCCGCTGGGCGAAGGATATCTGGCAGGACGTAAGGAAGGTAGGGGAAAACCTGGGGATCAAGGATTACGATGCCATCACAGCGCGCTCCAGGGAAGATGTCAGGATAGCAGGGGGCTATGCCTTAAGGAAGGGGAAGGATGTTTTCGTTGAAGGAAAAGCGAACAGGTATCGTGGTGAGAAAATGGCGGATGAAGAGGTTGCCGCGGCGGAGGACGAAGCATTAAGACTTGAGCAGGAAGCAAAACAGAGGGCGATTTTCGCGTCGATCAAGGTGAGGGGGCTTGAAGTATCGGATATGCCCGTTATAAAGGATGTTCTAAAGAGAAAGACCACGAATGACACGGAGGGAGACCGGCTCCTCGATGCCTTAAACGCCGACCGTCTGGAAACCATAGATGCGCTGGCCGAACGATTTGGTAAGGACAGGCTGGAGAAGGTAAAAGGGGACCTTACCTATACCATCCTGTACAGTGGCATGAACAACGCAAGGGAGCTTAAGAGGATATCGGATGAGCCCGTCAAGACCTGGGGCACCCTTAAAGATTTTACAAGGGGTGAGCTTTTTGACATCGATTTCAATGCGTTCCTGTATCAGAATGAGGAGGAATTCAAGAAGAATTTTGTAAAAAATTACAAGAAGCTGCAGTATTTTGACCTCATGTATGAGGACTACTTCGGGAAAAACAAAGACTCTGACTTCATAAACCAGGCAATGTCGGGCAATCATTACGGGGCGGAATTTTATGAAAGGCTGAAGCTTGTTCGTTCGATCAAGGAGGACTATGACAGAAGAATAGAGCTTCTTCAGGGGAAGGAGGTTCCGAAGGAGAAAAAGACGGGCTTTCGGATGGGTATGAACAGCCGGAATCTGGAAGCATATTTAAGCAAAAATATCGAAAGAAGCGCCAGGGCGGATGCAAACAGACAGGCTGACCTGGCGAAAAGGGTCATGAAGGAATACACGGCGTTCTGCAGGGAAAACCATAAGAAATACGCGAAGGATATGGATGCGGAAAACGTCTACCCGTCGGAAAGCGTGTTTGATTTTATGAAAATGAAAGCGGAGAAGCTTCCTGTCCCGGAATTTACGGATGAACAGCTCAGTACGGAAATGCTTGATACGTTTTACAGTGATTTCTTTAATGTGCGGGGATCTGAGATCTCTGAGGAGCAGAGGATGATCGTGGATTTCAAGAACAGCGACGAGTTCAAGAAGCTTCCGGCGAAACTGCAAAAAGCATATACGCGAGAGCTGGAAAAATACAGGGAGAGAAGAAGGGAGTACGAAAAGAAGAGGAATCTGGAGAAAATCTATGAAGAATACGCCATGACCTATGCAGACGGAACCGATTTTGACATCGGTCTTGATAATACAGAGTTTACCAAAAATCCATATTTTACCACAGGACAGAAGAATGCGATCAGGCAGCTGAATTCCACTATGAGCAAGGTGGATTGGGATCTCATTCGAAGAAACGGGGATCCGAATCCCGATGCGATATTTAATTATGAGACGCTCTATCAGGATGCCCAGGAATTTACGAATTTCAGGATGAAACACGGTATTTGCCTTACAAAGGATGATCCGAGGTGGAAAAAGGCGGAGGAATTCGAGAAAAGTTATGTCGCTGACGAGAAGTGGTACATCACGGTTCGGATCAAATGCAATGGCGTGATCACAGAAGTGCGCACCTTAAATGCGTATGATGATAAGAAGGATTTAAACCTTGAAATCGAGGCGAAATCGGAAGAGGAGCTAAACAAGATAAAGGAGGACCTGGCGGAGCAGGAAAGGCTCATGAAAAAGTCACAGTCCAATAAGGCGTTTAAAGCAAAGAAGCTCGGCGGCTCAAGTGAGATCAATGGTGTTATGGGCAGTGAATTTGAGGCGCTGCAATTAGCACTGTATGAAAAGGCAAAGGCGATCTGTGACTACTACTTAAAGAAGGACGACAAGGAGGCGAAGGAAGACGCAGCCAAACAGGAAGCGCATGAAGAAAAAAGTGAACAAAAAGAGCAAAAGAAATTCGACCTTATTGTAAAAGGCCCCTTTGTTTTTAAGGAGTATCCTGCCATAAAGGTGGATAAGGATAAGAAGCTCATTAAGGCCTGCGCGGATAAATATTCAAACATCATAAAGCAGCGCGAGACCTTTCTTTCGGACAACGAGAAGCTGCAGTCCGAAGAGTGGAAAAAAATGCGCCACGACTCGGAGCCCGGGGGTTCCAGCAAGATCAAGGCTCTAACCGGCATCATGTCTTATTTTTACGGGGATTCGGATGAGGAGGCCTGGGAATTCTACAGTTCTCTCCTCGCTGACAAAAAAAGCGCGGATGTCGCCTTGAAGAATAAAAAGGCAAGAAGTATAGAGCGTTTGTTTGAACACGTCGTGAGCTTTGATCTTAACCGCTTCAATTTCAAGAACGTAAATGAGATGTTCTCAGAGAAGTATCTGGATGAGATGCTCACGAGCTATCTGACTAACGAGTTCCCGGAGGAGCTCTTCGAAGAATACAAAGAATTTATAGAGGATAAACAAATTGACTGTGCTCTGAAGAAGAGGGACCTGGATAATGTCAGGTTTAAATGGAAGATCATCCATGATACGACCGAACTGTTTCGCCTGCTTCCCATGGAGGCGGCCAAGCAGGATATCACACAGGAGGATATCGATCTTGCTTTAAGCTCATCCGGTGAGAAGTGCCTGGAAATGGCGCAGAAGTACAGCCAAACGAGTCAGGATAAAGCCGATTTCTTCAATCGGATGGCAAGTGTCATGGAACACATGAAAGAAATCGGATTTAAACCGACAGATAACGTTTGCAGACATTATCATACAGCGATGCTGGAGGACGAGGAGATTGGGAATTTCGATGGACTCGACATTGCAACTCGTATTCAGAATAAGCGTCGGGATCTGGGGCTTGCTCCGGAAGACAGCCGGATGACGGAGGAGTATTTCGCACCGACCCTCGATGAAGAGCTGGACAGAACCGTGAAGCATTATAACGGCTCCGGAATTTCCAAAGCAGGATTGCAGGACGTCATAGAGACGACTAAGGCGATGTATGAGGTGAGCAAACAGAAGGATGCTTCTCTTCCTGTTGACTTGTTCAGGTCGGTAGCCAAGACCGATGTTCTGAAGGACTTTGACAATCGCGGACTCTTAAGTCTCCTGCGTCCCGTTAAACTGGACGCTGACGGCAGGCCTGCCACCGATGAGGATGAACGCAATCTTAAGCAAAACATCAGTGACGTGAACAAATTAAAGGAAAACACGCTCTCCGCGAGGATTGATGTTCTTGAGAGCATGGTTTCCAGAGCAAAGAGTATCATGTTTACCCCCAAGGAGCTTAAGGATTACAAATTCCTGAGGAATAACAGAGCGCGCGCTGTTCGATGCCTGCAGATGATGTTCAGTATGCTTAACCTGTTTTTGAAGAACAGGAGGTACTTTATCAGCCAGGCTTCCGCAGAGACCCGCGAATTTATGTTTATGTTAAATGAAGGCTCCAACTATGTACCCTACATGAGCTTTCATATCCAGAACGCGCTCTTCTCCCAGGGCAACAGAATCAAGGGCATGGGGAGCTCCAACTGGCATGATTTCAGGCTGCCTTATGACTACGGCCTCGATTATAATCAGATGCGTCAGGAGAACAAAAAAATAGCGACACAGATGAATTCGTCCTGCATGGCTTATGGAAACCATTTCATTAATTACGTACAGGAGGGAAAATTTGATCCCTACGAGATCAAGCCCGAGGAAGAGAAGGATGAGGAAAAATTCCAGGATAGGCTGGCGGAGATTCAGGACCTTGAGTATTTCGCCACAGAGGGTCAGCATCTGAAGATGTCGGATCTTGGCGGACAGGGGGAGAAGGTCATGATGAAACACCTGTTCGAGAGAGAAAAAAGGAAGGATGTCAAGGAATTTACCCATGCGGATCGTGAGAAGATCATTAACCGGTATATGGGGGGATTTAAGAAGAAGGAGTATGATCCCAAACTGATGCAGGAGAT
Organism: Lachnospiraceae bacterium; assembly: GCA_016286115.1. Lineage (GTDB taxonomy): Bacteria > Bacillota > Clostridia > Lachnospirales > Lachnospiraceae > RUG12461. The sequence continues at coordinate 11,813 of JAEESA010000038.1, read as the reverse complement.
CGATGCCGCCCTTGAGGAATACAGGCAGAAAATGAAGCCTCGGGAGACTGAAGTAACGGAGGATATCACCCCCGAGATGAAGGACAGGCTTAAGGGGATCGATGAGCTTTACAAGGATTCCGGCATTCCTGAGAAGGATCTCGACCTCATAAAGGATATGGAGCTTCGTGGGATGATCTTTACAAAGCGCGCGGAAAATGCTCTCCCTGAGGAGCTTCTTAAGCAGCTCGCAGAGGACGAAAAGGAAGAGCTTCCGGGCGTAGACGGAAGAGGCCTGACCTATCTGCTGCAGCCGGTGGGACTCAATGAAAAGGGCGAGCCCGCAACCGAAGAGGAACAGAGAAAGAGAACGCAGAATGTAAAAGAGTTTGAGTCACTGAAAAGCGGTAAGCTTTCGGACCGGAAGCCAATGCTTGACCGTATAGCGCATGATGCCGTGGATATCGTGTTTACATCAGAGCAGCTTCGCGACACGGAATATATTCTGGCTCATAAGGAGAAGGCTTTGCGGTTTCTCTCCTTTATGCATAATGGTTTGAATTTGTATGAGGATCACAGAGAATACTTCCTGACACAGGCACCGGCGGAGGCAAGGGTGGTCATGTACCTTCTGTTTGGAGCCACCTACTATGCCTCATTCGCTGCCCACAGGCTTAAGGGTGTGCTGTATACGGGCGGTTACGGTGTTCCGCCTGTAGGTGGATCCTCGGCCGCCGGCTCTCTCTTCGTTCAGTTCAGAAAGGGCGACAGGTATAAGGACCTAAAGACCGAAAACGATAAGATCGCCGGCCTGAATGTGGACTCCTCAGCTTCTTATATGGCGACTATGCGCGCATTCAGAAACGACCCGGTCATCCACAAGAATGTATTCAAGGATAAGGCGGTTCGTGCTGAACTGAAAAAAGATGAAAAGTCTGAAAATGTCGAGTTCAGTTCCATGAATGCCGAAGAGAGGTTCCTGGTAAAAAAGGAGATCGGGAAAGGGAAAAAGCAGGTTTCCCCGGAACAGCGCGTGGACATCGGATACAGATACATCGATGAATTCATGCAGAAGCGCAGAGACAAGGACTATATGGAAAGGATGCTTCAGATGATAGACGGGACGGTGAAGAGCGCGAAGCCCGGAAAGATACAAAATAAACAGGGAGTTATAAACGACTTGTAGAAGCTGGTCCAAAAGGCTGTGAAGGGAGCAGAAAATGGAAACAAGCGAAATACAGAAGAATGAAGGGAAAGAAATTGTCTTCAACAAGACAAAGACGCAGGAAGAGGTGACGAATGTCCGGACCTTTGTCCGAAATCCCGCAGCGGTGAATGTGATAAACGAAAACGAGGGGACGGACATCCAGACGGGCAAAACAGAGGAACAGAACGTCATAAACCTCCCCTTACCCATACAAACCGTGCCGAAGGAGGCAATCAAAAAAGCGCCGAAGGCCGTAAAAAATGTGGTATATCGCGAACAGCCGAAGAGACAGCTTTCCAGAAAGGAGAGGCTCCTAAAATATACGGATGCGGAAAAGAATCGCCGGATGCAGCTTCTCAGTGACAATGATATCCCTGTCCCAAAGGACCGGGATGAGCTGGTGGCGCTTCGCAATATGCACATGGAAGTGGTGAATCTGACGGACGAGGCCGGGAATCTTCTGATAACGGAAGGGCCGATTCATCATGAAAAGATGATCCGTCAGGACTACCAGTGGAAGGACAAAACCTCCGCCCTCATAAAGGAAAATTATGACTGGCTCATGCAGTATTACCTGTCACAGGACGACACCCTTGAAAGCAACTGGGATTTATCGAAGGCCGTGCCGAAAATCAAATTCGAAGAGCATGAGTCGAAGATCGGAACCGAGGGAATGGACGGCGCGTATGAGAAGCAGAGGGGTCTTAACTGCTATTGCTGCACCGGCGCCGCCCTGATCAATCAGTTCATCGCGAAGAGAAGAAACGCGCCCGTGGACAATCGGTATGCGAATCAGGATAAGCTGCGTTCCTATATTCCGAATGTGAGAAAATACGATCCCGCCACGGCAGACCTCCTTGATGAAAACGGGTATGAGGGGAACTTAAGGGGGATTGACGAATCCGCGGGGGCGGAGCGGCACGACGTGGGAAATCTCTTTGACATCGGGGACTGCATCTTCGACACCCTGAAGGAAAACAACATCGAAAACGCGATGTTAAACAAGATGGTGATGGATGTTCCCACCCTGAACGTGAAAAAGGGCGACAACAAAAGATCCGAAAGCAAATACAACAATATGCTGGCAGTCTTTGCGAACAAGATCAGCGAGGTCACAAATTCCGGCTCCGCTGTGGGGCTTCAGATGGTGGGAAGCGGTATCTCGCATTATGTAACGGTCACTGCCATAAAGGGGAGGCAGCTTACCGTATATGATTCATCGGGATACGGCGGCAAGCCAAAGATCATGGATATCAGCGACTACGTGAAGAGGGGAGTCGTAGTGGAGCTGACATGGATCTCCGACATGAAAAAACCGGAGGAGATGACAGAGGAATACAAGAACCTCGCGTATGATGAAGAGAACGGATACTCCGTAAAGGAGCAGAACGTCCGGCAGCTCTCCGCTTCCCTGACCCATACAAAGGGCGTTACCGTTATGAAGGACGATAAAGAGCTTGGCGAGGCATACGAGGGCATCGTCATGTACAGCTACATACCGGAGTCAAAGAAGCATGTGGATACGGCGCCGCTGCGCACCGTGTTATCGGACCTTGACCAGAGGAAGGATCACCAAAGCATAAAGGTAACCCATAGAGGAAAGAAATCCCAAAGCGTAAAGGACCCCCAAAGCGTAAAGGAACCCCAAGGCATAGAGGAATTCCAAAGCGTAAAGAACTATTCCGACAGCGCGCACCGGGAGGAAACGGAGCAGGAGAAAAGGCTTGGCGCGGTTCGTGAAAGGCAGCGGAAAAGAAAGGAACAGGAGGACTTTCTGAAGAGCATGATGCAGCACCTTTCCGAGCAGCTTGAACTTGCCGACAAGACCGGTCTTGAAGAGGAAAAGGCGCTGAAATTAAAAAAAGAGATTACGAAGGAAATCTCGCGGAGGAAAAAAGAATTTGAGAAGCTGAGGAAAGACAACAAAAAAGCAAATCAGGAGGATATCCGAAACTACGAGAAGGGGCTGGAGAGAGATGAGGATGGCACACTCGTGAAAGAATACGACAGCGACTATGCCTCCTTCGGGCTCGGCCTCTCTCTTAACAATACGAAAATCGAAGACACGGACAGCAGAGAAATGGCGCGGATCAAGGCGGCGCTGAAGGATTACCAGGAGATCAGAAAGAAGCTTTTTGAAAAGCATCATCTGAACGAAGTCAGTGCGAAGGAGTTTTTGGAAAAGGGCAGCGGCTTCGCCGGGATCCAGCTGAAGGAGGATCCTGACAGCACCCTGAAAAAAGAGGAGCGGGCCGAGCTTGGCGACGCTTATATGGTGCTGCGTGAGGCTGCCCGAAATTATGAGAGAACACACCTTCACATGTTCAAGTTCGGAAGGGGGAAAGCGAGATTTGATCAGGTCCTTCGGCTGAAGGAAAAGATTGAGATGGACAACATGCGTTTTCACCTCTCGGATTACAGGAGGAGTATCCTAAGCTCCGTGGATTCCAAGTACGAAAACGATCACCTGACTCTCCGGAAAACAGTGATGCCGACCTGGGGGCATTACCTGCAGCTTGGCAACAAGATCGACATCAGAAACCAGGCCTACCGCGACAAGCGCCGCAAACAGAAAGAGGAAGGAAAGCTGTCCGCATGGTACAAAAGAGCCTGGTCATGGACAAAGACCGGGATGAAAAATACCGGTTTAAGAGCCCTGATGGGCTATCAGGCGGCAGGCGGGCTATTGGACCGCACCCTTGGTCTTGCCACGGCGACCGTTGCCAACACCTTAAACCTGGCCGGAAAGGTCGTGAAGACCCCGCTTAAACTGGCATCCTGCCTGTTCAACGGGGTGTCGAAGCTTGCCGGCAGCAAGAAGAGATGGAGGGTAAACAACGATCCGACGGAAGGGTGGTCCGGAATCGACGACGGACGAAAGATTTTCAGAAGATACCTGAAGGGCCTCTGCATCATTCCACAGGCGACGATCGAGCCCATTTACCGCGGTGTGCCGAGGCTTTGGGGGCATAAATACAAGCATGGCGTCTTCAAGCTTTCCAGCCGGTGGGCGAAGGACATCTGGCAGGACGTAAGGAAGGTGGGGGAGAACCTCGGAATCAAGAATTACGATGCCATATCCTTAAGAGCCGACGAGGATTTCCTGACGGCGGAGTCTCCGCTGTATCAGGCAGACGCCGGCGAACAGACAAAGGTGGAGGAGACAAAGGTGGAGGGCTTTGAAACCTCCGGCATCGAGGTGCTGGATGACGTCAGGAAAAGGAAGACCGGCATGGATACGGAGGGTGACAAGCTCCTTGACGCCTTAAACGCTGATCGCTGTGAAACTATAAAGGCCCTGATCGGAAGGTTTGGCGCAGACAGGCTGGAGAAGGAGAAAGACATGCTCTCCCAGAACATCATGTACTGTGGGATGAACGACGCGAGAGAGCTTAAGGGCGTGAGTGATTATGCCACCCAGGAGTGGAGCTTCCTTAAGAATTCTACAAGGAATCAGGTCTTTGAGGTAAAATTTGACGAGTTCCGCTATCAGAACGAGGAGGAATTCAAGAAAAACTTTGTAAAAAATTACAAGAAGCTGCAGTATTTTGACCTCATGTATGAGGATTATTTCGGGGAAAAGAAAGATCCTGATTTCGCAAACAGAGGTCTTCCGGAAGGGCACTATGGGGCGGAATTCTATGAAAGGCTGAAGCTCATTCATTTGATCAAGGAGGACTATGACAGAAGGATAGAGAAACTTCAGGGATGGGAGATCCCGAAGCAGAAAAAGACCGGCTTCTGGATGGGCATGGACAGCCAGGCTCTGGAAGATTATCTGAATAAAAATGTCGAAAAGAACGGGAAGGCGGATGCGAAGAGACAGTCTGACATGGCGGATAAGATCATCACGGAATATACGGCTTACTGTGAAAAAAACAAAGAGAAATATAAAGATAATATGGATGACGAAAATGTCTATCCTCCGGAGAGCATGTTTGATTTTATGAAAATGAAAGCCGAGAAGCTTCCTGTCCCGGAATTTACGGATGAGGAGCTTAGCAATGAAACGCTTTTGACGGCGGATTACGATCAGGGCTTTAATGTTGGTGGAGTGGACATCGCCAACGAGCAGAGGATGATCGTGAATTTCAAGAACAGCAGGGAATTCAAGAAGCTCCCGGCGAGACTGCGGAGAGCGTATTCGGGGGAACTGGAAAAATACAGGGAGAGAAGAAGAGAGTATGAAAAGAGGTGCAATTTAGAGAAAATCTACCAGGAATACTCAATGGAACTTCCGGGCAGCACCGATTTTTCCATTCGCCGTGATGGTGTGACGTTTAACAAAAATCCGTATTTTGACGAAGATCAGCAGTATCCGATACAATATCTCAATGCAGTCATGAACAGGGTGGATCCCGGTCTTATCAGGAGAAACGGGGAAGTGGATCAGATGGCGCCGGAGTCTAATACGAAGCTCTTTCAGGATGCGCAGGAATTTACGAATTTCAGAATGAAACACGGCATTTGCCTCACAAAGGACGATAAGCGCTGGAAAATGCTGGAGAAATTCGAAAAGGATTTTGTCGTTCCCGAGAATCTGTATGTTACGGTCCGGATCACCTGCAATGGAAAGGTCACAGAAATGCGCACCATAAGGGCGTTTGAGGAAAAGGATCTGAACCTTAACATCGAGGCGAAATCAGAGGAGGAGTTAAACACCATCAGGGAGGAGCTTGCGGAGCAGGAAAAGCTCATGAGAAAAGTACAGTCCTATGCGGTGTTCATGCAAAAGAACGTCGGATCAAGCGGTGAGATCAAAGGTGTTATGGGCAGCGAATTTGATGCGCTGCGAAGGGCGATGTTTGAAAAGGCAAAGGCGATCTCGGGTTATTACCTGAAGAAGGACGACAAGGAGGCGAAGAAGGCCTATATCGAAGGGAAACTCGAGGAATTTGAAGAAAAGGGCGATTTCAGATTGGCCGGGGAATTTGTTTTGAAGTGCTATTCGAAGGCCGGGGAAGGGAACCCGGAGGAAAGAGAAATAGCCGCAAATTACCTTAAAAATCTGAAGAAGTCCCTTGCTGCCGAAGAAGAGCTCAGCGACGAAGAGAAAAAATATGCCGGCAAGCTTTTGGAATACGTGCAGGGAGAACAGGAGGAACAGGAAGAACAAAAGGAACCCGGCCTTATGGTTTACACGGGCAAATATGAAAAGAAGGATAAGCCCTACAGCGAGAACGAAAAGGATCTGCCAATGGCTCTTGTGGAGGAATTCAGAGAGATCGATGAACAATACAAGAACTCCGGCATCCCCAAGGAAGACCTGAAGGTTCTGAAGGATTCCGCGAGGGCTACCTATGAGATCAAAAGAACCATCCAGTACAATATGCCGGAGGAGATTCGCAAAGAAGTCAATGTTTTTCGGAAGGAGATGCCCGGCACCGACTGCAGAGATTTTTACGTCATGCATCGTCCCATAAAGGTGGATGAAAAGGGAGAGCCCCTGACAAAGAAGGATCAAAAGACCAGAGAGTTAAACAAAAAGACGTATGAAACATTTCGGTCAGGCAAGCTTTCCGAGAGAAAGGATCATCTGGATTATATTATGAATGAAATGAATGAGCTGCTGTTTTCCTCCAGGCAGCTTATGGATGTGAATTACATCAGGGAGCATAAGGAAAAGGCCATACGGCATCTCTCTTTTTCACATACCCTTGCCAACATCCTTTATAATCACAGAGGCTATTACCTCAAAAAGGCAGATCCCAAGGTAAGGGTGCTGGCATTTTTGATGGAAGGATCCCAGTACCATTCAATCACCAATATACGTCTGAATTACGCTCTTTTTGGCTATGGACACGGCAATGCCGCAATAGGAAAATCTTCCAACACCACTGTGTATCCGGCATATGAGGAGGGACTGGATTACAAAAAATATAAGGCTGCCAATAAAAAACTCTCTGAAGTAAAGAGCCCTCGCGCGGTGAATGACTTTGATGATCCATATGCCGAGCTTAAACGCAGGGAGATAGACCCCTACAGCAAGGAGGGACAAAAGATCACCTTCGGAGCCATTGCCAAGGATACCGATTATGATAGCTTGCAGCAAGAGACGAGATATCTGGTGAAGCTGGATAATAAAAAGGCGATAAAATCCCGGACAGATACGAACATACTGGGAGAAAAGTTCACACGCAAAGAGGTGAAGAATGATTACTTATACGATATGAGCCTGCGTTACATCGATGAATACATCGAAAAGCGGAATGATCCCGCCTATATCGAAAAAATGAACAAAATCATTGATGGCTTCCTTGCGGAGAATCTTAAGGAGGGCAAAAAGGTTGTGGAGAACAAAGAGGGAGTCATAGATGACCTGGATTAGGGAACGTTGAGGCATCCTACGGATGATCAACCGGATCTGCGACAAGTCATGATCCCAAAAGCGGTAAGATGAAAACCCTTAAGATGAAGGATCTGGTATTCATAAATCCTCGGAAATCTTGAAAATAAAGGAGAAGTGATAGAAAAATGAAATTAGGAATTGTCGGCTTGCCGAATGTTGGAAAAAGCACACTGTTTAATTCGCTGACGAAGGCGGGGGCGGAAGCCGCCAACTACCCGTTCTGCACGATCGACCCCAATGTGGGCGTTGTGACGGTGCCGGATGAGCGGGTCAGGGTGCTGACGGAGATGTATCATTCTAAAAAATCGATCCCTGCGGTCATTGAATTCGTGGATATCGCGGGGCTTGTGAAGGGCGCCAGCAAGGGCGAGGGCCTTGGGAACCAGTTCCTGGCCAGCATCCGCGAGGTGGATGCGATCGTGCATGTGGTCCGCTGCTTTGAGGATCCGAATGTCGTGCATGTGGACGGCAGCGTGGATCCGGTGCGCGATATCGAGACGATCCGGCTGGAGCTCATTTTTTCTGACCTGGAGATCCTGGAACGACGGATCGCGAAGGTGGGGCGGACCGCGAAGATGGATAAGACGGCGGGAAAAGAGGCGGCGCTTTTGAATGAGATCAAGGCGCATCTCGAGGCCGGGAAGAATGCGGCGGATTTCCCGGTACCGGAAGATGAGGAGGCGGCTGCCTGGTTTGCGGGCTATAACCTCCTGACCGCAAAGCCCGTGATCTACGCGGCGAACGTGACCGAGGAGGAACTCGCGGATGACGGCGCGGGAAGTGAACACGTCGCCAAGGTGCGGGAATATGCGAAAAATGAAGGGAACTCGGTCTTTGTCGTCTCCGCGAAGCTCGAGGAGGAGATCGCCGAGCTGGAAGAGGACGAGAAGAAGGAGTTTTTGCAGGATCTTGGGCTCACGGAATCGGGGCTTGATAAGCTCATCAAGGCGAGTTATGATCTCCTCGGCCTCATCAGCTTCCTGACGACCGGAGAGGATGAGACCAGGGCCTGGACCATCAAGAAGGGCACCAAGGCCCCGCAGGCTGCCGGCAAGATCCACACCGACTTCGAACGCGGCTTCATCCGCGCCGAAGTGCTTTCCTATCAGGACCTCATGGATTGCGGCACCCACGCTGCAGCGAAAGAAAAAGGCCTGCTGCGGCTCGAAGGGAAGGATTACGTCGTGCAGGATGGGGATATTATACTGTTTCGATTTAATGTATAAATCTGCGCTTCGATGATGTGTCTTGCATACCGGATTTTTGATAGGAGACAGACAATATAGGAAAAATTTACCAAAAATTCCCCGCGAAAAAGTTGACATCATATTAAAAATAAATATAATATCCTCTGTACGGTGTAATAACCGCGGCGGAGGATATTTTTTATGAAGTGCCCTTTTTGTTCTAGTGAAGATACCAGAGTGATCGATTCCAGACCTGCAGACGACAACACCTCGATCCGTAGACGGAGACTGTGTGATGAGTGCGGGAAACGTTTCACTACCTATGAAAAAGTCGAATCGATCCCGATGGTCGTGATCAAGAAGGATCAGAGCCGCGAGCAGTATGACCGCGGAAAGATCGAATCCGGCGTGCTCGGAGCTTGCCATAAGCGGCCGGTCTCCATAAATCAGGTCAATGACATGATCGACGCGGCGGAAGCCGAGATCTTCGCCAGCGAGGATAAAGAGATCCCGAGTGCCGAGATCGGGGAAATCGTTCTGAAAAAATTAAAGAACCTGGATGAAGTGGCCTATGTCCGATTTGCCTCTGTTTATCGGGAGTTTAAGGACGTTAACACCTTTATGGATGAGCTCAAAAAGATCGTGGACGAATAATTTTGCGAATAATTTTTCATTAAGGGGTTAAGTCGCACGGATTTTATCCGATACTTATTGTGACACCGAAAAAACAACAGGCCATCCCGAATGTAATAAGGACAAGAAAGCTTTCGAGTCTTATTCAAAAGGGAGAAAAGGAATACGAGCAGAATGAACATTTCAGGAATAAGACCTTATAATGGATTTTACGAAAACAAAATACCGAACAACCTCCCTGTGGAACACCAGCTTCCGGAACACGGGAAGGAAAATTTGGCTGCGAAGGATACGGCCGCGGAATCCGGAGTAGTCTATGAAACCAAAAGGCCCGAAGCACTGACCAGGGCGCTTTCGGATATGAAGGAAGACAGGGTGCTTCAGCAGTACCAGTTCTTCGCAAAGGGTTTGTCCAGCTATGATCCGTCTCTGGCGGTGATCAGCGGAGAAAACTTCAATCTTTGATCAAAAGAGGGGTCGCTTAAGGAATCTTAAACGGTCTCTTTTTTATTTCTTTTTTTTCTGATATAATCGTTTCATGAATTCCAATCTTTTTCCCGACGAAAGGATAGACCTTTCGTATCACATTGACTTTGAAACCCTGTATTCCGAAGGAATGCGGGGCTTGATCTTTGATATTGACAACACCCTTGTCCCGCACGGCGCGCCGGCGGATGACCGTGCGATCGCTTTGTTCCGGAGGCTTCATGCGATCGGCTATAAAACGACGCTGCTTTCCAATAACGGGGACGCGCGCGTGAAGCCTTTTGCCGAGCTTGTGGAGGCGTCGTACCTGTGCAAGGCCGGAAAGCCGAAAAAGGCGGGCTACTTAGAATCCATGAAGCGCATGGGGACGACGGAAAAAAACACCGTTTTCATCGGCGATCAGATCTTTACGGACTGCTGGGGCGCGAAACGCGTGGGGATCTATACGATCATGGTCGGAAAGATCCATCCGAAGGAGGAGATCCAGATCGTTTTGAAGAGAATGCTGGAGTTTTTTGTGCTTGCGGCTTGGAAGCTGGACCGTAAGGCCTCGGGGCGGCCGGAAGCAATTCATTTTAAAGAATAGGGAAACGCTTTAATCATAGTTTCCATAGAGAGGACGATGACCCGAAAGGAAAGGAGAAGGATACATGAAAATCGGAATCGGAAATGACCACACAGCGATCGAACTCAAGAACGAGATCACGGAGTACGTGAAGGAAATGGGGCATGAAGTCGTGAACTTCGGCGTAGATGAGGGGGCGAAGGCAAATTACGCGGAATACGGCGAGAAGGTGGCCGTGGCCGTGGCCGCCGGCGAGGTGGACTGCGGGATCTTGATCTGCGGCACCGGCGTAGGGATCTCGCTCGCGGCGAATAAGGTGCGGGGGATCAGGGCAGCTGTTTGCTCCGAACCCGTGACGGCGCGGCTCGTGAAGCAGCACAATGATGCAAACATTATCGCCTTCGGCGCGAGGATCGTGGGACCCGAGATGGCGAAGGAGATCGTGAAGGCCTATCTCACCGCTGAATTCGAGGGCGGACGGCATGCGGAACGCGTGGCCTGCATCATGGACATCGAGAAGAGAAACAGAGAAAGCTGACCGGCAAAACCGGAGGTATTATCGGGCGCGTGAGGCTGTGATATACGGCGGGAAAAAGGGGAATATAAGAAATGCTTGAAATATAACCTGCGTTCGGTTAAAATAGACGGGAATTTGTGTTTTTGAAAGAAAGGTAACGCTTCGGATCGGAAGAGTTACAAAGAAACAAGGAGGATAGCGAATGATTTCAGCAGGTGATTTCAGAAACGGCATTACCATCGAATATGAAGGTAATGTATATCAGATCATTGAATTTCAGCATGTGAAACCCGGCAAGGGCGCAGCGTTTGTTCGTACGAAGCTGAAGAACATCATCAACGGGGGCGTGGTGGAAAAAACCTTCCGCCCGACAGAAAAATGCCCGACGGCCAGGATCGACCGCAAGGACATGCAGTATCTGTATGAGGACAGCGGCCTTTACAACTTTATGGACGTGGAAAGCTATGATCAGGTGGCGCTCGATAAGGAGACCATCGGCGATGCGCTGAAGTATGTGAAAGAGAACGAAATGGTCAAGGTCTGTTCCTACAACGGCAATGTGTTCGCAGTGGAGCCGCCGCTGTTCGTGGAACTGAAGATCACGGAGACCGAGCCCGGCTTCAAGGGCGATACGGCACAGGGTGCAACCAAACCGGCAACCGTCGAGACCGGCGCGGTCGTCAATGTTCCGCTGTTTGTGGATCAGGATGATGTGATCAAGATCGATACGAGAACGGGAGAATATCTCTCCAGAGTATAACGAAGGATTGCTTAAGGAAGTCTGAAGAATTCAGGCTTCCTTTTTTTATACACATGAAAGCCGTCAAACCCGCATTCGCGAAGAATACCGGGCACGCGGTCAAAGGCGAGCGCCACATGCTCAGGGAAAT
>JAEESA010000307.1 GCA_016286115.1 Lachnospiraceae bacterium | reverse complement strand
GGTTGGAAATGTACGACACCGAATTTGGCAAGGAGGGGAGCGAAAAGTATTTAAGGGTATTTATTGATAAGGAGGGCGGCGTTACCGTCGGAGACTGCGAAGCGGTCACGCGGGAACTGAACCCGATCCTGGATGAAAAGGACCCGATCGACGAGCCGTATATCTTTGAGGTCAGCTCGCCGGGCTTGACCAGGAGCCTGAAAAAAGACCGGCATTTCGAAAAGAGCCTTGGGGAAAAAGTGGAGGTTAAGCTGTTTTCTCAGAAGGATAAAAAAAAGGAATGGGAAGGCACATTGGTTGCCTATGATGAAGAAAGCGTGACGATCGAGGAAGAGGGAGGAGAAAAGGTTACGTTCCCCCGCTCCGGGATCGCCCGTATCAATATCAGTTTTCAGTTTGAATAAACCCAGATCAGTTCAGATGGAGGAGAACCATGAACACAGAGTTAGCAGAAGCCCTGGAGGTACTGGAAAAGGAAAAGAACATTTCGAAGGAAACGCTTGTGGAGGCCATTGAAAACTCATTGCTGACCGCCTGCAAGAACCACTTCGGAAGGTCGGAAAATATCCGTGTGCATATGGATCCGGATACCTGCGAGTATACCCTGCAGCAGGAGAAGACCGTGGTGGAGGAAGTGGAGGATCCCGTGATGGAGATCTCACTTGCGGACGCCAGGATGGTCAATTCGAAATACGATGTCGGAGATGTAGTGATCTTTCCTGTGGAGTCGAAGGAGTTCGGTCGGATCGCGACGCAGAACGCGAAGAACGTGATCCTGCAGAAGATCCGCGAGGAAGAGCGTAAGGTAATCTTCAGCGAATTCTATCAGATGGAGCGGAAAGCCGTTACGGGGATCGTGCAGCGTTATGTGGGCAGGAATGTCAGCATCAACCTCGGGAAGGCGGACGCCATGCTGACCGAGAATGAGCAGGTCAGGGGAGAGTCTTTCAAGCCGACAGAGCGCGTGAAGGTCTTTATCCTGGAAGTAAAATCCACGCCGAAGGGACCGAGGATCCTTGTTTCCAGAACGCATCCGGAGCTTGTGAAAAAGCTCTTTGAAGAGGAAGTCTCGGAAGTGAGGGACGGCACGGTCGAGATCAAGAGCATTGCGAGAGAGCCCGGAAGCAGGACCAAGATCGCGGTGTATTCGCATGATGAAGACGTGGATCCCGTCGGCGCCTGCGTCGGTATGAACGGCAGTCGCGTGAATGCGATCGTGGATGAATTAAGGGGAGAAAAGATCGATATCGTGACCTGGAGCGACAACCCGGCCATGCTGATCGAAAATGCGCTTTCTCCGGCAAAGGTCATTTCCGTTATCGCGGACGGTGAAGAGAAATCCGCTAAAGTAGTTGTGCCGGATTATCAGCTTTCGCTCGCCATCGGCAAGGAAGGACAGAATGCCCGCCTGGCCGCCAGACTGACCGGCTTTAAGATCGATATCAAGAGTGAGACGCAGGCCAGAGAGTCCGGTGACTTTATGGACTACGAGGAATACGAAGACGAGTACTATGATGAGGATGAGTACTACGACGAAGAAGGCGAATATGAAGAAGGGGAATACGAAGAGGGAGCGGAAGAGATAGAAGAGGCTCCGGAGGAAGGAACGGAAACCCCCGATGAAGAAGATCCGAGCTGACGGGTACTGCCCCGAAAGAACCTGCGTATGCTGCAGAAAAAAGGGTGTAAAGGAATTGTTTTACAGGATCGTCCGCAATAAGGACGGTGCGATCGGTCTTGACAGATCCGGGAAGGCAGAAGGCCGTGGCGCCTATGTATGCAAGGATGAAAAGTGCATTCAGCTGCTCCGCAAAAAAAGAGGGCTGGAGCGGGCGTTCCGCTGCAAGATCGAAGATAAAGTGTATGATGAGCTTTTGAAGGAGTTTGATTGAAAGACACAAAGGACCCGGTACGCGGGCTGCTTTCGCTGGCGGCAAAGGCAGGCAAGGTGAAGACCGGCGCTTTCCTCACGGAGGAAGCGTTAAGAAAGGGAAAAGCCTGTGTCGTGCTTCTGGCGGAGGATGCGGCCGGAAATACCAGGGAAAAAACAGAGCAGCTCTGTAAACAGAAAAAAGTGCCCCTGTATCTCTACGGGACAAAGGAAAGCCTCGGAAGGAATACGGGTAAAGAGGAGAGATCGGTCGTTGCGGTGACGGACCCCTCCTTTGGCGGACAGATACAAGTATTGTTAGGAAAGAAAACGGAGGAGGACAGCCTATGAGAGTTCACGAATTGGCCAAAGAACTGAACATTCAATCCAAGGATATCCTCGCGCTTCTCTCTTCGGAGAAGGAGGCGAAGAAAACGGCCAGCAGTGCGGTGGACGATGAGGAAGAAGCGCTGGTCAGAAAGAAATACGGAAAGAAGAATGAGGAAGCTCCTCCGAAAGCAGCCCCGAAGGAAGTGAAAAAAGAGGCGCCGAAGGAAGCGAAGAAAGAGGCGGTAAAAGAAGCGCCGAAGGATGTGAAGAAAGAGGTTCCGAAGGAGGCGAAAAAAGACGCACCGAAGGAAGTAAGAAAAGAGCATCCGAAGGAGGGCGCGCCGCAGAAACGGGAAGACGGGGCAAACGGCGAGAGAAAGCCGAAGCCGAAGAAGAAATCAATTACCGCCGTCTTTAACCCGCAGAACAGCCGCAACGGCTCCGGTTCCCAGAGAACCTACACGCATGACGGAAGAAGGGTGCAGCCCGGTAAAGGTGCTCCGGATCGGAACGGAAGGCCGAAGCCGTCGGGAGAAAAGCCGGTTTCGAAACGGCTTCCCATGGAGAAGCCGGTCAGCCAGCGTCTTCTTGCCAGTGCCGAACAGGATCGGATCGCAAGGGAGCAGGCGGAGAAGCTGAGAAGGGAAGCGGAAGAGAAAAAGGCAGCCGAACAGCGCGAAGAGCGTCCGGCGCCGCCGCAGGAAACGCATAAACCCAAACGCCCCGAAGGAGCGGAGCGTCCGCAGCAGAGCCAAAAACCCAGACAGGAAGGCGCGAGGCCGCAGCAGGGGCAGAGGCCGCAGCAGGGACAAAAGGCCAGACAGGACGGCGCATCCGAGGGCAGGAAACGATTGGATTCTCCGGGCAGATTTACAACCGTAAACCACGGCCCGAGCCAGCAGAATACCGGAAACGCCAATAAAAACAATAACGGAAGAAAACAGAATAATAACCAGAAACGCCATGACAATGACCGTCTGGGCGGAAAGAAGCAGGAAAACTTCATCAACCTCGAAAAGCACGGCGGAAAGAAGAAACCGCAGCCGGCGCCGAAGCCGAAGGAAGCGGAGGATACGATCAAGTCCATTACGCTTCCCGAGCATCTGACGGTAAAGGACCTTGCGGACCGCTTAAAGGTGCAGGCTTCCGCGCTTGTGAAGAAGCTGTTCATGAAGGGCCAGATGGTGACCGTGAACCAGGAAGTGGATTACGCGACAGCAGAGGAGATCGCCCTGGAATTCAACTGTATCGCCGAACCGGAAGAAAAGGTGGATGTGATCGCCGAGCTTCTGAAGGAAGAGGCGGAGGACGAATCCTTAATGGTGCAAAGACC
>JAEESA010000306.1 GCA_016286115.1 Lachnospiraceae bacterium | reverse complement strand
CTTTGAGCCGGAAGAACCGGAGCTGCTCGGTGATGATGTGATCCGTGTTTCTGCCGGCACGGCGCTATCCTATGCGGCGTCCTTTGCCGCGGAAAGAGGCCTTTCCGGGCTGGAATGCCTTCACGGGATCCCGGGAACGCTTGGCGGGGCGTCGGTCATGAATGCGGGCGCCTACGGGCGGGAGCTGAAGGACTGTTTCCTGCGGGGAGAGGTTCTTACCGAAGAAGGGGAAGTAAAAACAGTATCCCTTCAGGATATGGCGTTCGGTTATCGCAGCAGCGCCGTGGAGCCGAACCGGTGGGTGCTCCTTTCGGCGGAGCTTCAGCTGGAAAAGGCAGATAAAGAGGCGATCCGGGCGAAGATGCAGGAGCTGAACGCAAAACGCAGGGAGAAACAGCCCCTCGAGCTTCCGAGCGCCGGCAGCACCTTCCGCCGGCCGGAAGGGCATTTTGCGGGAAAGCTGATCGAGGTAGCCGGTATGAAGGGTGCGTGTTACGGCGGCGCTGCGGTGTCTGAAAAGCATGCCGGGTTTATCGTGAACAAGGACAACGCAACGGCAGCGGATATTTATATTCTGATCCGGAAAGTGCAGAAGGCAGTATTTGAGAACAGCGGCGTTCAATTGCAGTGTGAAGTGAAAATGGTGGGGGACTTTTCTGAATGCAATTTGTAGTTTTGACCGGTATGAGCGGGGCCGGAAAGAGCACGGCGATGAAGATGATGGAGGACATCGGCTTCTATTGCGTAGATAATCTTCCGATCCCGCTGCTCAAACCCTTTTGGGAGCTTGTGGCGCAGGGGACCAATAACGAACTGGAGAAGGTGGCGGTCGGGATCGATCTCAGAAATGGACAGCCGCTGGAGGAAATTCTTGAATTCAGAAAGCGCGCGCAGGAAAGCGGGGATCCCTTCGAGATCCTGTTCCTCGAAGCAGAGGACGCGGTGCTGATCAAACGGTATAAGGAGACCCGCCGTAATCACCCTCTGTCCGGAGATGCACGGGTGCAGGAGGGGATAAGGAAAGAGCGCGAACTCTTAAAAGGCATCCGGGAACAGGCGGATGTGATCCTCGATACCAGCCAGCTCCTGACGAGGGAACTGAAGGAGGAACTCGGCAGGATTTTTGCAGACCGCAGGAATTATCATAATCTCTTTGTGACGATCCTCTCTTTTGGATATAAGTTCGGCATCCCGGTGGATTCGGACCTGGTCTTTGATGTGCGGTTTTTGCCGAACCCTTATTATGTGGAAGGGCTGCGGGACAAAACGGGGCTCGACGAGGAGATCCGCTCCTTTGTCATGGGAGTTGATGAAGCGGGGGAATTTATGGACCGGCTGGATTCCATGATCCGGTTTCTGATCCCGCATTATATATCCGAAGGAAAGAGCCGGCTCATCATCAGCATCGGCTGTACCGGCGGAAAGCACCGGTCGGTCACGATCGCCGAGGAACTGCACCGGCGGCTCCTTGACAACCGGGAGTACGGATTGAAGGTGGAACACAGAGATCTCACGAGAAAGTAAGAACGTATGTCATTTTCGGAAGAAGTTAAGCAGGAGTTGTTTGAGATCCTGCCGAAATACAGGCATTGTAAGGGAGCCGAACTGGCTTCCTTTCAGTTGTTCTGCACAAAAGGAAAAAGCCGGGAACGGCTCGAAAAGAGAAAAGCCATTCTGAAATGGAAGGATGGAGATGTGCCTGGTTTTGACGAAACAAGGGATTGTTGCCGAAGGGCGTATCTGAGAGGTTTATTTCTGGCGGCGGGAACCATGACGGATCCGGCAAAGGCTTATCATTTGGAATTCTCTCTGCCGGACGGAGCAGACGAGGAGGGTCTTCGCAGGCTTCTGGTCTCTTACGGCCTTCATCCCGGCAGCGTGAAACGGAAAAACCATACGGTTCTGTATTTAAAGGACGGGGAGGAGATCGCCGATCTTTTGAATTTATGCGGCGCGCACCAGGCCTTGATGGCGTTTGAGAACGCGAGGATCCTGCGGGATATGCGTAATTCCTTAAACCGCCGCGTGAACTGCGAGACCGCGAATCTCGAAAAAACGGCGTCCGCATCGGTGAAACAGTTAAAGGATATCGAGATCATTGAAAACTCGATCGGCCTTTCCTCTCTGGCCGCGCCGCTTCGGGAAGCAGCGGAAAAGAGGCTGGAAAATCCGGAACTGCCGATGACGGAACTCGGGAAACTCTTTTCTCCTCCTGTGGGGAAGAGCGGCGTCAGCCACCGGATGCAGAAGATAGCCGATATTGCGGAGAAACTCTCGGGAAACGCATGAATTCGCGTTTCTCATGGAGGTCATAAATGACACTGAAGGAACTTGAGATCGGAAAAACTGCGGTGATCACAGGCGTCGGAGGCGAAGGCGCGCTCCGGCAGCATTTTCTGGATATGGGCGTGATCCCCGGCGCGGAGGTCACGACGGTCAAGTACGCGCCGATGGGGGATCCCGTGGAGCTGATGATCCACGGCTATAAACTCACGCTGCGGCTGAACGACGCCGCAAAGATCGGGATCCAGCCGATCGGCGGAAAGAAACGGGACGCGGCGGAAGAAAACAGGGACGGCCGGAAGGAAAATCTGCATCCGGGCTTAGGCGAGGGAGGCAAATTCCATCCGAAAGGGAGCGGGGATCCGCTGCCGGAGGGAACGAAGCTGACCTTTGCCCTGGTCGGAAATCAGAACTGCGGCAAAACGACGCTCTTCAACGCGCTGACCGGAGCGAACCAGCACGTCGGGAATTTCCCGGGCGTGACCGTGGACCGCAAGGACGGCCAGATCCGCGGTGTGCCGGATACCGTCGTGACCGATCTGCCGGGGATTTATTCCATGTCCCCGTATTCCAGCGAGGAGATCGTCTCCCGGAATTTCGTCCTGAACGAAAAGCCGAAAGCCATCATCGACATCGTGGACGCGACGAACATCGAGCGCAATCTGTATCTGACCATGCAGCTGCTCGAAATGAACTGCCCCATGGTGGTCGCCCTCGACATGATGGACGAAGTGACGGAGAACGGCGGGAGCGTCGACATCAACGAAATGGAAGCGATGCTCGGCGTGCCGGTGGTGCCCATTTCGGCGGCGAAGAATTCCGGCGTGAACGAGCTGGTGGAACACGCCGTCCATATCGCAAGGTATCAGGAAAGACCGACGCGGCAGGATTTCTGCGACGAAAACCGCAGCGGCGAGGCAGTGCACCGCTGTCTGCACGCCATTTCCCATCTGATCGCCGACCACGCGGAAGCGGCGGGTCTGCCCGTGCGGTTCGCAGCCTCCAAGCTGGTGGAGGGTGACGCGCTGATCCGGGATCAGCTGAAGCTGGACGGAAACGAGACCGAAACCGTCGAGCACATCATTCTGCAGATGGAAAAGGAATCCGGGCTGGACCGGAGCGCCGCCATCGCGGACATGCGCTTCAATTTCATCGGGCGTGTCTGCCGCGCGACCGTCACGAAGCCGAAGGAGAGCAGGGAACGCCTCCGCAGCGAGAAGATCGACCGGATCCTGACCGGGAAATACACCGCGATCCCCGCCTTCATCCTCATCATGGGGCTGGTG
>JAEESA010000305.1 GCA_016286115.1 Lachnospiraceae bacterium | reverse complement strand
TTCATATTGAAAAGCGCATATTACACTTTAAATCGATATATTTCAGAAAGTGATGAAGAATGGTCCGTCGCTCTTATTGCGTATAATGAAGCCATTGATTCCTGGGAAAAAGACAGAGGAAGCAGCTTTCAGAGCTTCGCACAGCTTGTCATCAAACGACGTCTTTTAAATTTTCTGCGTGCGGATGCTCGATTCAAAAATGAACTGATGACAGATCCAATCATTTTGGAGGGGAATCCTCATGGTGAGGAGGAGCCGACTGCTTTTCAAAGAGAAGTTCAGGATGCTGTTTCCCGCCAATCTCAAAATGACCGGCGCCAGTGTCTTTCCGATGAGATTGCCGCTCTGGAAGAGGTTCTGGAATGGTATCCGATCGATTTCTTCGACTTAGATAAGGTTTCCCCGAAAGCGGGAAAGACCAGAGATGCCTGCGGACTTCTTATCGCCAAAATATGGCGGAATCCCGAACTGTATCAGAAAATGCGTGAATCGAAAAATCTTCCGGTAAAGGAGCTGCTTTCCTATACGAAAATCCACAAAAAAATACCGGAGCGGCACAGAAAATTTATTATCGCCTCTGCGGAGATTCTCCATGGAGACTACCCGATCCTGCAGGAATATTTACGATATATAAAGGAGTTTTGATATGAAAGCTGCAGTATTAAAGGTTCGTGGAAAGGAAGCCATTGTACTTCTTGAGGACGGAACCATGCGAAAAATCAAATGTAATGCCGAACGTGGAGATGAGATCGAGCTTCCGGACATCATAGTTCAAGCAACTTCTGTGGCAAAAGAAAAAAAATCGTTTCCAAAGCGTAGATTTCTTCAAGCCGCCGTTGCCGCGGCTCTGACCGTTTTTCTCTTAACCGGTGCCTGGACTTCTGTCTCCGTTTTGGCTTGTACGTATGTCACGTTGGATGCGGAGCTTTCCGTGGAACTAGTGCTCAACTCAAAAGACGAGCTGATCGGTGCGGAGGCGTTAAATGAGGGCGCAGAAGAAGTAGCGAACCGCCTCATGGAGCATGGGCCTCGTCAAATGAATTATTCCGATGCGCTCTCTCTCACCGAAGAAGTTATGGATGAAAACGGGTATCTGTCATCGGAAGAAGAACTGCTTGTCTCCATCGTCACCGATACGGACGATCGATATGAAAAGCTCACCAAAGAGACGGAGGAGGTAACAGCAAGAAACGAACATGGGCGGCTTAGGCTTGGTCATGCTACCCACGACGACCGAAAAAAGGCAAAAAAAGAAGGTATCAGTACCGGAAAATATATGCACAGACACCGCCCTTCCGATATGATTCCGATCGATCCCCACTCTCCTGCTCCAAAAAAGCCCGATGAAAAGCCGGCGCAGGAAAAGCCACGGGATCCTGTACCTATGCCGAAGGATGGTAAACAGCCTCCGGAAAAAAAATAAAGATTTGCCCCCGTTTTTCACAGACACTTCGGGAATGAGATAACAGGTACCTATAAAAACGAAGGGAGAAACAGTATGAGAAAAATGGGAAAAATGTTGTCCGCAGCGATCTTGGCGGCTATGGTTGCGGTAGCAGGATTCGCCGGACCGATTCCTGTATTAGCTGCTGAGGAAACAACGGCAACGGTCTCTTTGAACAGCATTGCGAATGATTATACAGGAATTGATGTAACGAGAACCGACGATTATACTCTGCTTTCGATTGTTGAAGACGGCGTGTATGAGCTGACAGGAGAAGGCTTCAACGTTATTGTGGAAATCGGTGAAGGAAAGCAGGTAACGCTTCGATTGGACAATGCAAAAATCGATAACAGCGGGTTGAATGCTGGAAAGAACGATGCGGCGATCTACGGAAACAAGGACGTCTCGTTGACGATGGAACTGAACGGCAGCTCCTCTCTGACCGGAAACCCGGAAAACAAAGAACAAAGTGATGCCATCGCCATGAAAAAAAGTGAGAATATCCTGACGATACAAGGGTCGGGAAGCCTTGCCATTACAGGAAATGATGGCGACGGGATCTCATATAAAAAGGGAACCGTTTTGATCCAGAGCGGCACTCTTTCGATCAAAGACATCGGCGGCGACGGGATCCAGGCTGAAAATGTATCGATCACCGGTGGAACGACAACCATCGTTACTGCTTATGAAAATGCGTCAACGCAGTATTACACAGCAGGAACCTCATCCGTCGAAGGAAAGAACACGATTTGGGAACAAAATAACGGTGAAACCAAATACGAACGGATCAATGTGGATACCGGGAGCCATAAAGGGCTCAAAGTCGGCACCAAGGCAAAAACCGAGGTATATCTGGATGGTACGGAATCAGCGGTAACAGAAGCATCTGGATCGCTTTCGATCTCCGGCGGCACTCTTAATATTGACACAACAGGCGTCGGACTGAAAGCAAATTTCGTCAGCACCACTGGTTATACGGCTGCTTCCAACGGGGTCTATATTATCGGAAGTCCGGATGACGCGATCTCTTCCAATAAGGATATTTTCATTTCCGGCGGCGTTTTAAACCTGTCCTCTTCGGATGACGGAATCTCTGCGGCGGAAACGCTTTCCATTACCGGTAACGCGAAGATAAATATCGAAACTTCATTTGAGGGGATGGAAGGAAAAAACATCACTGTTGGGACAAAGGGCGGAAACGACTCTCCGACTGTCATCATCAATTCCAAGGATGACGGGATCAATGCCGCCTCCAAAACCCTGACCTATACCTATGACAGTTTGGAAAATGATGACGAGAACTACCTGAAATGTTCTGTACGGAACAAAAACAATACCTGCATCTTCTACAGCGGTTCTGTAACGGTGAAGATCGACAGCGCCAATGAAAAGACCGTTACTCTCGGTCAAACGACCATAAGCTATAAAGCAAGCGGCGACGGGATTGACTGCAATGGAACACTGGATATTGAAGGCGGAGAGCATTTTGTTTTTGGTCAGGTTTCCGGAGACAACTCTCCCATCGATACGGATGACGGATTTAAGCTTAGTAAAGAAGCCACTCTGTTCTGCGCCGGCGGACAGGGTACGGGCCGGGAAGCCTTTCCTGACAGCGGCACAGGCGTTTATGTGGTCTATACAGAAGCAGGAACGGCCAATGCCCAAGCTGCAGGCAGCGGAGGCGGCACAGGCGGCGCGACTCCCCCCGATGGTATGACGCCTCCGGACGGCGGCTTTACCCCTCCCGATGGCGGACCAACGCTCCCGGATAGCGGCGGCAGCGGGTTCCCGGGTGCCAGGAACGCCAGTTTTGCGGCAGATCAGACAATAACTGTTTCAGACGGAAGCAACGACCTGTTTACGCAAAAGCTTCCCTATGCGGCCACCATGATCTTCTATGCCTCCGATAAACTTACGAGTGGCACGACCTATACCCTGTCAACGGATCAAGGCAGCGGTTCCGAAGAAGATCCGGAGACAAAACCAGACGAAAACCCTGAAGATGAAGAACCTCCCGTAGTCAACGAGATCGAACAGATTAAAAGCGCATCTGTCGCATTCTCTTCTACGACGGCGAAAAAGAAAAAGATCCAATTAACGATCGACGGAGCAGCGATTGAAGGCGAGCAATACGAGATTCAGTATC
>JAEESA010000304.1 GCA_016286115.1 Lachnospiraceae bacterium | reverse complement strand
GTTGGCGCATCATCTCGGCGCGTATTTTGAGATGTTTAAGAGGGACCATCAAAGATGCGCTGACATCCGGGAACGGATGAATGTGTGCCCCTTGGGGTCCGGCGCGATGGCAGGGACGACCTATCCTCTGGACAGGGAATATACGGCGGCGGAGCTCGGGTTTTCGAAGGCCTGCGAAAACTCGATCGACGGAGTGTCGGACCGGGATTATCTGGTGGAATATCTTTCGGCTCTGTCTCTCATCATGATGCATCTTTCACGGTTCTCGGAGGAGCTGATCCTCTGGAATTCGAATGAATACCGGTTTCTGGAACTGGATGACGCCTACAGCACCGGCAGCTCGATCATGCCGCAGAAAAAGAATCCGGATATTGCCGAGCTTGTGCGCGGAAAGACAGGACGGGTTTACGGGGCGCTGACAGCCCTTCTTACCGTGATGAAGGGGCTGCCTCTCGCGTATAATAAGGACATGCAGGAGGATAAGGAACTGACCTTTGACGCCTGTGATACGGCGGAGCAGTGCCTGCGCCTGTTCAAGGATCAGCTGAAGACAGCAAAATTCCGAAAGGACAGGATGGAAAGAAGTGCGTCGGGCGGCTTTACCAACGCGACGGATGCCGCGGATTATCTGGTCGGAAAAGGCGTTCCCTTCCGTGACGCGCACGGGATCGCGGGACAGATGGTCTTGAAATGTATTGAAACAAACCGGCGGATCGATGACCTTACCATGGAAGAGCTGAAGGAATTATCGCCTGTGATCGAAGAAGACTTTTATGAGGCGGTATCGCTCCTGACCTGCGTAAATAAGAGAAATACGAAGGGCGCGCCGGGGCAGGAGGCGATCGTGAAGGAAATTGCATCCTGCCGGGAGTATCTGCAAAATAACTGACAAAAAAGCATGTATCGCAGCAGATCCATGAGCAAAAGAAGCGGTACTGTTTATATTATTAAGGAGGTGTATTATGGAAAAATTGAAGGTTGGTATCCTGGGAGGTACCGGAATGGTGGGACAGCGCTTTGTGTCCCTGCTTGAGAACCACCCCTGGTTTGAAGTGACGGCGATCGCAGCCAGCGCCAGGAGCGAGGGAAAGAGCTATGAAGAGGCGGTCGGAGACCGTTGGAAGCTGGAAACGCCGATGCCCGAGAAGGTGAAGAGTATCCCGGTCCAGAACGTAAAAGACGTGGAAAAAGTCGCTTCAGAGGTGGACTTTGTGTTCTCAGCCGTGGATATGACGAAGGATGAGATCCGCGCGATCGAGGAAGAATATGCGAAAACGGAAACGCCCGTTGTTTCCAATAACAGCGCGCACCGCTGGACTCCTGATGTGCCGATGGTGGTGCCGGAGATCAATCCCGGGCATTACGACGTGATCGAGTTTCAGAAAAAGCGGCTCGGCACGACGCGCGGTTTTGTTGCCGTAAAACCGAACTGCTCCATCCAGTCGTACGCTCCGGCGCTGACGGCCTGGCTGCCGTTTGAGCCGTATGAGGTGGTCGCGTCCACGTATCAGGCGATCTCCGGGGCCGGCAAGACGTTTAAGGACTGGCCGGAAATGGTCGGAAACATCATTCCCTACATCGGCGGTGAGGAAGAGAAGAGCGAGAAGGAACCGCTCCGCTTATGGGGACAGATCAAAGACGGGGTCATTGTACCCGCGGAAGAGCCGAAGATCACCTGCCAGTGCATCCGCGTGCCGGTCTTAAACGGGCATACGGCTTCTGTTTACGTGAAGTTCAGAAAATCGCCCTCGAAGGAGGAGCTGATCGACGCGCTGCGGTCGTTTAAGGGAGAACCGCAGGAGGCAGGCCTGCCGAGCGCTCCGAAGCAGTTTATCCAGTATCTTGAGGAGGACAACCGCCCGCAGATCACGCTGGATGTGAACTATGAAAACGGGATGGGAATCTCGATCGGACGCCTTCGTGAGGACACGATCTATGACTGGAAGTTTGTCGGCCTTTCACACAACACGCTCCGCGGCGCAGCCGGCGGTGCAGTCCTCAGTGCGGAAGCCCTGAAACATCGTGGATTGATCTCCAAAAAATAAGTGCGGATTTCATATAGGACTTTCGTAACAAATTTGAAAGAAATGTGTAAATATTGTTAAATTTTGATTGTAATAATAATTAAAGTGTGATAAGATTTCCCTAGCCGTTGTCGTCGCTGACACGGCGAGATGCCGCAAACCCTTGATTTTGCTGCATTTTCTATTATTCAGGGGGAACAAAATGATCACCAGGAAAACAGAATTGCAGGAACTTGAAACTCTGTTCGGAGAGTCGGAGAATAGGCTTGTAATCTTGCATGGCAGAATCGGATCCGACAAGGAAGAGTTTCTACAGTCTTTTGCAAAAGGAAAACCGTTTTTCTATTATCGATGCGCAAATGCGTCGGAGAAACAGCAGAAAGAGCTGTTCGGAAAGAAAGTGGAAAGCGTATATGACGTGACACTGAGCGCGTACGAGTACGAAGATTTCTTTAACCGGATCCGAAGCGGCAGCGCAGAGAAACTGGTTTTGGTCATTGATGAGTTCCAGTACCTGGTGAAGAAGGACGAAGAGTTCATTAACGCGCTGATCAAACTGAAAAAGAAGCAGTATTATCCGGGGCCGGTGCTGATCATTCTGGCAACATCTTCTCTGGTCTGGATGAACAAGGACGTGCCGGAGCTGCCCGCTGCATTTCAGTCGCTGATCGACAGCAGAATGTATCTTCCGGATCTTTCGTTTTTGGATGTGGTGCGTCAGTTTGATACCTATTCGACAAGCGACGCGGTCAGAGCCTACGGGATCATCGGCGGGGTGCCGTCGTTTGTAAGGCTTTGGGACTCCAAGGCAAGCGTCCGGGAAAATGTGTGCAGACTGATCCTTTCGCCGGATGGAGCGCTTTTCTCCCAGGCGGAGGAATACATCGCTTCCGAGCTCAGAGAGCTGGCCGTTTACAACACGATCCTTTGCTCCTTGGCGGCAGGAAACAATAAGCTGAATGACCTGTTCCTCGACACGGGCTTTTCCCGCGCGAAGATCAGCGTATACATGAAGAACCTGATGGAGTTCGACGTGGTCGAAAAGGTGGTTTCCTTTGAGACCGGCGGCTGGGAAAACACCAAGAAGGGCGTGTACCGGATCTCGGATACCTACATCAACTTCTGGTTCCATTTCATCTATCCGCATCTTTCGGAGCTTTACCTTTTAAGCCCGGATGCCTTTTATGAGAAATACATCCAGCCGGAGCTCGAGACCTACTTAAACCGTTACTTCATCGCGGTCTGCAGCGAGTATCTGGAGCTTCTGAACCAGGTGAAGAAGCTGCCGATCGAGGTCACGAAAATGGGAACCTGGATCGGAAAGAAGGGGAATATCGATATCATCGCGCAGAACTCGGCCAGAAACTCCATTGTGTCTCTGTGCCAGTGGTCCGGTTCCGAGATCACGATCCGTATGTGCGAGGACTTAAAGGAACGCATGAAGCTCGCGCATGTGACGGCGGATTACCTTTACCTCTTCTCGGCAAGAGGCTTTGACATCACGTTGACGGAACGTGCGAAATCGGACAATACACTTGTTTTGATCGATATGAATGAATTATAAGATTTCATGGG
>JAEESA010000037.1 GCA_016286115.1 Lachnospiraceae bacterium | reverse complement strand
ATGAATAATATCAATAATTGTTGGTATTATAAAAAAAAATTCAGCTAAAATCAAAAAAAACATCACAAAAATCCCACAAAAAAGATGTGAAATATTAAAAGGTTCATGTTGAGGACCGCGAAAAAACCGTGTATGATGTTTTATGAAAGGGTTTTTTGAAATGACAGACGAAGAACAGAAAGAATTCTCCGAATATATAGCGAACCGCTTCATCGGCATACGGCCGAGGCCCGTGGGAGACGACGGGTACTTAAAGCCGTGGGAAGCGATCCTCACGCACGCGAAGACTTCCGGCGCCGCGGACGCGATCAATGCGATGGTCTGTCCCGCCAGGCCGACCGAATTTCGGGAGCCGGAGAAGATCCGGATCTCGATCATAGATTCCTTTGTCGGAAAGATCCCTGTCATTATCGTTCAGGATGTCATCGATTTTGAGAATCTCGTGACGAATATCGCCTGCAAGGGAGTCCGTCCGCCGCACATGGAGCGGACCGGCGCGTCATTCATCCACGGGAAGTCCACCCGGTTCATGATACTGTCGTCCAAGCCGTACAGTAATGTGATCGCCCAGGACCTCGGCCTGAAGCCCCTGGACTGGGTCACCGGGTCTCTGAAGCTCCGTTTCGCGCATGAATGCACGCATTATTATACAAAACTGACCTATGGGATCGCCGGCAACACGCTGCATGACGAGATCATGGCCGACTTTACCGGCATACATGAAGCCTTCGGTTTCTACAGAGCCTCCTGGTTTTTGCGTTTCATGGGGCTGCTCGGGGATAACGGCGGCAGGCTGATCTACTACATCGACAAACTGTCCGAAGCTGTGCGCGCGGAGGTTTCCACTCTCCTTAAGAACGCGGCCTACGGACTCGAACGCTGGTCGAAGACCAAAGAATTCGCTGCTCTGTCCACCGGGGCGCGGATCAAGTTTATGTGCAAGATCGGGCTCAACGGCATGAGCGAGCTCGCCGTAAAGGAATAAAGAATGAACAGAGGCTTACGACTATTGCTGATGATAAGCGGATTTATCATTGTCGCTGTTATCATCGGCATGTTTATTATACGGGACAGAGGCGTGGATACCGATTTCACCGCCAAAACCACAAAGATCGGCCTGGTCTTGACCGGCCCGATCGATGACAATAATTTTAACGAAACACATTATGATTCGATGATGCGCATCAAGGATGAGCTCAACCTCCGGCTCATCATCCGCGAAAACATCCCGGAGGATGAAACCTGCGCAAAGACAATCGAAGAGCTCATCACAAAAGAAGACTGCGAATTTATCATTGCCCCCTCCTATAACTATAAGTCATATCTGATGGAAGAAGCCGAAAAGCACCCCGAAGTCTGCTTTTTACATCCCGGCGGCTCGGAAAAGATGGCCAATCTCTCCTCCTTCTTCGGGAGGATGTACCAGGCCAGGTATCTTTCGGGGATCGTCGCAGGGATGCGCACTGCTTCGCAAAAGATCGGATACGTTGCGGCTTTTCCGAATTCGCAGGTGATCCGCGGCATTAATGCGTTTACACGGGGCGTAAGAAGCGTAGCCCCGGAAGCGGTCGTTTATGTGAAATACTGTAATTCCTGGGTGGATGATCAGGCGGCTGAGACAGCAGCCCGGGAATTGCTGGCCAGCCACAGCGATATCGATGTGTTTGCGATGCATACGAACTCCAACGAGCCCAACCGGGTTGCCGCAGAAAACGGGATCTGGAGTATCGGATATAATAAGGATAACGCGGAGTTCTATCCCGATTCTTATCTGACAGCCTGTGAATGGGACTGGTCGATCTACTATCGCGAGTCGATCCTGAGTTTCCTTCAGGGCAAATTTCACGGAGAAAATGTATTGCTGAATATGGAAACCGGCATTGTAAGGCTCTCGCCTCTGACGAAGAACACAGCGCCCGGTACGGAAGAAGCGGTCGAAAAGGCCAAAGAGCTTTTCGAAAGCCGCAGCTTTGAAGTCTTCTACGGTCCCGTAATTGATAACGAAGGCGCAACGCGCGTCCCGGAAGGAGAATCCATGTCCGATGACGAGATGCAGAATCGATTTGACTGGTATGTGGAGGGTGTAACGGTTGAAGAATAAGGAAAACCTGATCAGAATCATAACTCTTCTGGTTGCCATCCTTTTGGTCGTCGGGATCATTTCACTCATTTCCAATTTCCGGCTGAATCAGAAGGATGACGCCACATCGGTCGGCATTGTCCTGATCGGGGCGTCAGATGACAACGGCTGGAACCAGAGCCACTATGAAGGTCTTCTGGAAGCCTGTGAGCAGAATTCCTGCACCATGTTCTGCGAGGAGCTGGTTTCAGAGGAGGAAGCCCAGGTGAAAAAAGCCGTGTCCAGACTGAAAGTCAGCGGCTGTTCCTGTATCTTTCTGACAAGCTTCGGCTATAAGGCTTATTTGGACGAGCTGGCGCGGACTTATCCCGAGATCGCGTTTTACTGCATTTCCGGGGACGGCGAGGAGAAAAACACGAGCTCCTATTTTGCCCGGATGTATCAGGTTCGGTATTTATCCGGCATCGTTGCCGGTTCCAAAACAAAAAGCAATGTCCTTGGCTTTGTTGCCGCGATGCCGATCTCGGAAACGATCCGCTCCATCAACGCCTACACGCTCGGCGCCCGCAAGGCCAATCCCCATGTGCGGGTTCTCGTTTCCTATACCGGAAGCTGGGAGGATCAGGAGAAAGAAAAAGCCGCGGCGAAAGCTCTGGCAGACGCCGGAGCGGATGTGCTTACATACCATGAGGACAGGCCCTATACCCTGGAGGTGGCTGAAGAGCTGGGTATCTATTCCACGGGCTACGATTATGTGGCCGATGAATATTCGGATAAGTTTCTCACTGCCTCGATTTTCAAATGGGATGTTCTTTACGGCCGGGTTCTGGGGGACTATCTGAGCGGCCGGGCCAACTTTGCAAACGATTACTGGCTGGGCCTGACGGAAGGCGCGGTTGCCCTGTATCCTTTTTCCAGTCAGGTGACTGAGGAAACGAAAAAGCTTGTCGCCTCGGAGGAAGAAAGGATCCAGACCTGGCGAGATGTGTTCTCCGGCGAGATCCGCGACAATCATGGCTTTCTCCGCTGCCATGAGGATGAGAGGATCGGCGATGATGAACTGTTTAACCTTATTGACTGGTATGTGGAAGGTGTAGAGATCTATGAATAAAAAAGGCGTTTACAAGAGAAACAGAACGATCTTTGTTTTGTTGTTCTTCGGCATTTCCCTCTTTGTCGTGGGCTTTGTGTTAAGACTGCGCCTCAACGACCTCCTTCAGAAATACACCGAAAACCAGGTCGCAAAGCAGGCGAAAACCTACGCCCTGCTGATGGGCGAAAAGATGGAGACCGAGCTCGACAATCTGGAATACATCGCTTCACGTCTCGAAGTGTCTTTGGATGACATGGATGCTTTGATGCCGAAGATCTATGATGATACATCCGGCATAAAGCAGGGGCTCCTCAGCATCGACGGGGAAGCGCTCTACGGCGACCCTCTTGATGTCATGGAATTTGAAGGCATTCTGGACTCCTTCCACGGCAATAAGGCCATCACCTTCTCGGAAACGGAAGGCCTGCTCTTCACCTGCCCTGTATTTAACGGCCCCAATATCCGTTATGTTCTGTACCGCTTATGCCCGCGGGAGGCCCTCGCCAAGGACTTCTCGACCGAGGCCTATGAAGATCTCGGGAAATTCTGCGTGACCACAAGAGACGGAGAGATCGTTGTCCCGTTTTATAACGCCACTGAAGAAGACATCGCCTGGTATGAGACGAGCGATATCCAGAGTAAATATACTTCCATGCATCTGGAAATGGAGGTTTCCGTCGCGGTGGCCCGTACCTTCCCGACCGACCGCGGCGACATGCTGCTCTTTGAAGCGGAGGTTCCCGGCACCGATTTCCTCGTATCCGGTTTTGTCTCCAAGGCAGTGGCCGCTGAAGGGATCGAAAATCTCACGAAGCTCGTGGTATGGGTATTCGGGCTTCTGTTGGTGCTGGTGCTGCTCGGCGCGATCTATCTGACCAGAGTCAGTATCAAAGCCAGAGAAAGTAATGAGCTGCGGGAAGCGAAAGCGCAGGCGGAGGAAGCCTCCCGCGCGAAGAGCGATTTCCTCGCGAATATGTCGCATGAGATCCGCACGCCGATCAACGCGGTGCTCGGCATGAACGAAATGATCCTGCGCGAAAGCAGCGACAATACGATCATTACCTATGCCTCCAACATCAAAACCGCCGGGAACACGCTGCTCGGCCTCATCAACGACATCCTCGACTTCTCAAAGATCGAGGCGGGAAAGATCGAGATCATCCCGGTGGAATATGACCTTTCGTCCATCATCAACGATCTGGTCAACATGATCCAGACGCGTGCGGATGAGAAGGGCTTAAACCTCATTCTGGAGTTTGATGAAGCGCTTCCGAGAGGACTTTACGGAGATGAAGTCAGGATCAAGCAGGTCATTACGAACCTTCTGACCAATGCCATAAAATACACCGAAAAAGGCAGTGTCACCTTCAGCATGAAGTATGAAAACACGGCCGGCGATCCCGACAGCATTCTTTTGATGGTCTGTGTAAAGGATACCGGGATTGGGATCAAAGCAGAGGATATGGATAAACTTTTCTCCGAATTCACGCGGATCGAAGAAAAGAGAAACCGCAATATCGAAGGGACCGGCCTCGGCATGAACATCACCGAGCATCTGTTGGAGCTCATGGATTCCTCCCTGCATGTGGAAAGCACGTACGGTTCGGGTTCCTCCTTCAGCTTTGCGCTCAAACAAAAGGTTCTGGACCACGAGCCTCTGGGAGACTATGCAACGGCCTATCGGGAAACGCTCTCGTCCAAGGAGAAATACCACGAAAAATTCATTGCTCCGGACGCGCTTGTCCTTGTGGTGGATGATAACTACATGAACCTCATGGTCTTCAAAAGCCTCGTCAAGGCGACCCGTGTGCGGATCGACACCGCAGAGAGCGGGTTTGAAGCGCTCACGCTTACCGCAGGCAAAAAATATGACATGATCTTCCTCGATCACATGATGCCCGGAAAGGACGGTATCGAAACGCTCCATGAGATCAAGGCCGATCAAACCAATCCGAACCTTTCCACGCCCGCAGTCTGCCTTACCGCCAACGCGATCTCGGGTGCCATGGAAGAATACCTCAAGGCAGGCTTTGATGACTATCTGACCAAGCCGATCGACGCGGAAAAACTGGAATTTACGATGCTCCAATACCTCCCCACAGAGAAGATCAAAACAGAAGCGGAAGCAGAAGAATTTATGGCTCCCGAAGAGAACGAGGCGCAGGAATTTGCCTGCCTCGAAGGAAGCTGTATCGACATTAAGGCCGGCCTTAAAAACAGCGGAACAGGCGAAGCCTATCTGGCGCTGCTTAAGGTCTTTTATGAATCTATTGACAAAAAGACCGAGGAGCTGAATCAATGCCTGGAAGAAAATGATTTCAAGAATTACACCATCAAGGTCCACGCGCTGAAAAGCTCCATGCGAATCATCGGCGCGGCAGAACCCGGCGAGGAGGCGCAGCGCCTTGAAGACGCCGGGAAAGCGGATGACCAGGACTATATCCGTTCCCATCATGCGCCGTTCATTGAGGAGTATGCGAAGCTGAAGGCCCCGCTTTCGGAACTCTTCCCCGAAGAGGAGGAAACCGATAAGCCCACAGCCGATGACGCCCTTCTTTCCGAGGCTCTGAAGAAACTTCGGCAAGGGGCGGAATCCATGGATTGCGACATTCTGGACAAAGTCTTTGAAGAGATCAAAGGGTACTCGATCCCCGAAAAAGACGCTGCCCTGTGGGAAAAACTCAAGGCAGCGTCTGATTCCTTTGATTATGACGGGATGATCTCCCTGCTGGATCAGGACCACTGATCCGGCAGGATCTTTCTTTACTTCTTTTTCTTATCCTCTTCTTTCTTCTTTTTCTTATCGCTCAGGGTCTTCTCCAGTTTTGCTTTTTCATCTGTAAGCTCTTTTATCTTCTGCTTTCTGGCCGCCGGAGCCTCATGGATAACATTCTTCTCTTCGATGATCTGATTCTTGTTCTCCTCAATGATCTCGTTCTTGTTCTCCTCAATGATCTCGTTTCTGTTTTTCTCTTCTTTGCGGATTTCTCTCGCCGGCACATCAGCCCCGAGAATATCTTTGATCTTCAGTTCCCTGATTTCCGCATCGATCTCCTGCACACGGATCTTCTGAAGCTCTGTCTCAAAATTCTCCCGATCTTTGTCTTCCGCTTCCTTCAGTTTGTCTAAATTCCACTCCTTCTCACGATTTCTCGGGATCTCCTTCATTTTTTCGACCATATCCTCCTTGCTGAGAATATCCCGTACCTCTTCGGAAAGAACCTCTCTTCTGTAATCGGATTCCGGATCATTTCCGAGGGCTTTCTTTTCTGTGGCGATCTCCTCCAGGCGGAGCATTCTCATGTCAGCTTCGTACTGCAGACGTTTATCATACGAGCCGGCTTTTGATATCTTCTCTTCCAGCTCAAGCCGCCTTGCCTCCAGCGAAAGCATCTCTTTTTCATGCTCAAGTTTTTCCTTCTTCCGGGGATCCTTAACCTTCGAAAGCGCCTGCAGTTCCCCGGCATTTTTGTCCATCCGCTCCTTCAGGTCTTCCTTCTGCGCCTTTTGCAGTTCTTCCCTGTCCGTAGGATTATTCTTATTCGCCAGGGACTTATACTTGCCGATCCCGTTAAACAGCATGATCTTTATGATGTTACCGCTGTTATCCTCGACCACATCGCTCATGACCATCATGAAATCTTTGAGATCCGTTACCTGTTCCGGCTTCTCCTCAAACATTTCGGCTCTGTCCTTGATCCTGCGGAGCGCCATGGGTTTGTACTGGCGCAGGAACAACTTCTCCGCATATCTCATGGAGCTTTCAAGCTGCTCATCCTCTTCTCCCTTGTCGATGACCTTATCGACATACTTCTTCTGCAGGGAACGGAATTCATCATAAAGCCTTTTCAGTTCCGCGCCGCCTTCCGGATCGGAAAACCACGGGGAAAGCTGTTTCGTAAAATTCGGCTCGTACGCGCGGTATTCAAAGAGCACCAAAACTCTCTGTGTCTCTTTCCGCATCTGTCCGGTTACCTCATCAAACTCCTTTTGCTCCTTCGGCGTAAGTCCTTCCTTCGCTTTCGATTTCTCATAAAGCGGGCCGAACTTGGCGTAAGTTTCATCAAACTTTGTTCTGTCAATGCCATCCATAAGCCCCAGCTTGATCTTGTCATTTATGCCGCCGATCGAAAGATCGATATCGTAGGCGCTCCCCGGCATTGTACGGTTAAGCCCCTTGTTCAGCGCGTTCCTCACGAGATTCATGGTCGAATTGTTATCCGTGATCACCTCCTGTACTCTGGCATAATCCGAATAAATAATCTCTGCCAGGGCATCGATCTCCTGCTGGATCCTCTTCTGCTCTTTGGGATCTTTTGACGCAGCCTGTTTTTTCTTCAGATTCTTCAGCTGGTCCATATTCTGGGATACGACCGTCATATCCTTAAGCATGTCAAAGGCGTTGAACACGTATTCCATCTGGCTCTCATCGTGCTTATCCACAGCGTTGGAAACCGTCGTCATCATGACTTTATCCGTTCCGAACGCCGAAAGCGCGCCTTTTCCCATAAAGATATTCCATACTTTATTGATCCAGTCATTCTTCTGCCTCATCTTTTCATCTTCGGTCCAGCCGGCATTATCGAGGTCATTCATAAGCTGGCGGTACTCTTTTCTGAGCACGGCCGTATCCGCCACGATCGGTTCGATGCGGTAATCCTCTTTTAATGTCTCCAGTTCATCTTCGTTGCCCCGGTACTCCGCCTCGTCTACATCCTCATAATAATCGTCTTTCAGCTTCTGTCCGCTCTGAAGCAGCGCCGCGTCATCAAAGGGCGACAGATATTTCTGACGGAACTCGTTGAATTTCTTATCATCCTTCTCGTTCAGCCCCTTTATGAAGTCTTCCTTGGAGATCGTGCTCATGGCGCTGATCACGTTCTTGTACGCATCTTCAATTTCTCCCTGGGAGTCCTTGGCCGAAGCCTGCGTCAAAAGAACCGCGTCAGACCACTGTTCCGTTGCTTCCACTGAAAGGCGGTCAATATCCTCGATCGCCTTCTTGATCGAAGCGATCTCGTTAACGACATCTCTTATGGAGTTCTGAAGTCTCAATTCCGACTGCGAGAAATAGAAGATCTTCTGCGGGATCTCGATCCCGTACTTCTGCAGCGCCATGATGGCGAGATAGATCTTTTCCCCCGTCGCTTTCCCACAGGCTTCAAATGTATCCAGGATCTCTTTCCGGATCTTTAAGCTTGTCGTCTTGTCCTCCAGTTTTTTCCTCGATGCGCTCTTCTCCGGAAGGATATCCTTAAACCAGTTCAGAAAATCTCCCGACTGGTTAAACTGCGCCGCAATGGAGAGGAGCTTCATGGTCTTCTGGGACTGCTCTTCGTCATTCATTTCGGAGGCGTTTCCGAAATCCAGCACCGTGGCCTTGTCCGCACTGACCATGATATTTCCGGCATGCATATCTCCGTGGAAGAAGCCCTGCTTTCCGAAAAGACCTTCCTGTGCCCATTTTTCGCCCATCTTCACGAGGTGTTTATATTTCTTCTTCGTATCCTTAAGAAGCTTTACAAGGTTCATCCTGGCCGCCTTGCTGGACTCCAGATTTTTCGAATTCAGGCGGTTTTTGGAAATTTCATTTCCTTTTTCATCTACTACGATGCAGCCTGCGGAAATGAGCTGCTTTTTCTTTGCGGCGCGTACATCCCGGATCAGCTTGTCCAGCGTCTGCCCCTCCGCCTTTTCCAGAAGCATATATTCTTTCGAAGTCGGAATCGTGTTAAAAACGCCCACAGAGACTACCTTCTGGTCGCCCTCTTCCACGTTATAGACCTTTCCCTTCTCACAGTTTTCCGCTTCGATGGTAAGGTTCAGTTCTTCGTCGATCTTGCTGAGCATCCCTTCATAGGTTTCCCTCATGGCGCCGCCGTCATGCATGTTTTTCTCATCCGCGCAGAACAGCATCGTTTTCTGTTCTTCTTTGATCTGGCTGGTGAGATTGGGCCGAAGGATCTTCACCACCACCTGCGTGCCTTCTTTGATCCCTTCGCCCTTCACATTGCAGAGGAAGGTCTGTCCGACGGAAGCGGCTCCGAGCGATGTCACAATGGAAAGCTCCATGTCTTTGATGCCGGAAGCTTTCGCCATCTCCTTCAGCTGCTTCTTCACATGCGTTAAGGGAATGGGATCCAGGTTGCTCTTCACATCCTCCACCATGGATTTCAGTTCCTTTGTCAAGAGCTGTTCCGGAACACTCTGCATCAGTTTCTGGAGGAGCGGTCCTCCCCCTTTGACCATGCCGGAGATGTACTGTCCCGCCCTGGAAAGTTCGTTTGCAAAAGCAGACCCTGCCGCGACGTTCTTTTCCGCGGGCTTCTGGTGCCGAAGGATGGAACCCATCATCTTCCGCTTTGCCTTGTCGTCTGCTTTCTGGAAATAATTCTGCAGCACAACGCTGACAAACCGGCCCTCGCCGTATTTATCATTCCACTTTGCGTTCAGACGGTCTTCCAGCGTGGTTTCGTGTTCATGGTACTTATAATAGTCTTCCCACTTCTCGTCCTCAGCATCAAGGGGGATGATATCGGGATCATCCACTCCGTGGTCATAGATCGTTGTCGTGGACTTCTTTACCACCTCCTGCACGCTGTCATAACATTTCGAAACCTTGTCTTCCAGCTTCGCGTTCTGCTCCTTTATGACCGACATCAGTTCCGGATCCTTCGCATCCAAAAGTTCCGCAATCTTTTTGGCTGTCGGGATCTCGCCCTTTAATCTTATCAAAAGGACGTCCGCGATCTTGTTCATGGCATCGCCGAGCCCGCTCATCAGCAGAGCTTCCGGCCCGGTGAGCTTATTTTTGGCAAGTGTAAACGCGTCTTTAAGTTCCGCTTCCCCTTCATACTTCTTTTGGTTTTTGCGGGAAATGGAATATCTCAGCTTCGCGGCTTCCTGTCTTTCCTTCTCCAGTTCATCAAATTCCTTCTTTTCCTCCTCGTTAAGAGCCTTCGCTTTGGAGTTCATCCATTCCTTCTTTTTCTCCTCGCTCAGGTCTTCCGGCATACCGTCGGTAACCGATATCTTCTTCTGAAGCTCTTCATATCTCTTCCTATGCTCGGTAACCTTCTTCTGAAGCTCTTTATATCGGATCCGGTCCGGATCCTTCTTTGCTCTGAACTTTTCATAGCGGTCCTCAACCCGCGCGATCTCCTCTGTGCACGATCTCAGCTCGGCCTCTTTCTTTTCGATCGCCTCTGAAAGCTCCTTCGGAACCGCCTCATTCTTCTTTTCATATTCTTTCTTGCTCTTCTCAAGCGCAGCCAGATCCTTTTCATGCTGCGCTTTCATTTCATCAAGTACGAACGATCTGTCCAGAAGAGCCATGGCATTCTTTTCCCGTTCATGGGCGAGATCGGACAGAAGTTCCGGATGAGCGGAGAGGATCTTCAGCATGGACTTTTCATCCCGTTTTTCTTCAGTCAGCTCCGCCAGCATATTCACGGCGTCCTTTTCCTTATAGCTGAATTCCTCCGGCTCCTTTCTTTCCTCTTCCTTCGCCCCGGCCTCGGTAAAGGCATTTAGTTTTTTCTCCAGTTCCAGAGCATTCCAGCCTTCCCTGAGGCAGCGCAGCGTCAGGCGCTTTAACGCTTCGGTGGAAAGGTCGTAATATCTGTTTTCCTGGATCTGCACGCCGACCTTCCGCAGGTTGCTGATGCACGTCCGCCGCAGCTCCAGGATCTTTTCCGTTTCCACATAGGCCGGATTTGTGCCCATGCTCTCTATGGACTGGATCTGGACCTGTCTTTCCTTCTGCTGCTGTTCAAAGTCTCCGGTATCCACGCCGGCCGACTTCCGGTAGGACTGATAGAGCTCATTCAGGTCAGTGTGCAGGAGAAGTTCTTCCTTCACGGTGAGCTTGGAATCGATCACTTCAGTCTTATGAATCTGCATCTTGTCAAACCCGTCAAAGATCTTTTTGACCGTTTCCTTCTCCCCGTCTTTATTTGCTTCGATATTTTTCTTATAGGCAACCCTGGATTCCTTCAGATTCCGGATCTCGTCGAAGTCCATCGTCACAATACTCGGCATAACGGAGGGATCCGTCATACCCAGCAGGGTATTCATACGGGGGATCAGGATCTCTCCCGCGAAGTTCATGGCCGCGCTGCGTTCCTTGTTTGCCGGTTCCTCCCGATCCATGTCATTTTCCGCCATGCGGACCGTTTTGAGCTTGGAGGTAAGTCCGCTGATGAACTGGCCCGGGTTTTCAACGCTTATGTTGAAGTATCTTCCGTTTTCGGCGATGGAACGGACCGTATCCTGCCCGATCGTCTGCTTCAGCGCCGCACGGTCCTCATCGGTTCCGCAAGCCTTTGCCATGGCCTCTTTGATCGCAGTTGCGCTCTTGCCTTCCAGCCAGGTGATCAGGGTCTTATCGCCGAGGACCCTTGCCTTCTCCTCATCGGAAATATTCTTTTCCTGGCACCATTGTTCTATGACAAGCTTTGTGTTGCGGTCTTCCAGATCCAGTTTCTCCTTTGTGTCGCGAATACTGTCCCAGAACAGGGAATGGATCTGGAACTTGATCTTGAGCCAGCCGAGCTCGTCCTCATTGATCTTTTTATTGGGATTGAGGACCTTCCACAGATCCTTCATCTTCTGTGGCAGCACCTTATCATGTTCCTCCGTCAGGCGCCGGATCTCTCCCTCGACATCAACATTCGGATTCAGGATCACGAGCTTATTCTGCAGCGCCCAATCCGGAGCCTTGACCTTAGTTTTTTCCAACTGGTCGTTTCCATGGGTTAGCTGTTCCAGGATCGCGGTCTGGTTTTTCTTAGCCTTCCGCAAAACGGCAAACTTCGCCCGGAAGCGGATTATATCATCATCAGCAAGGCCGAGATGCTCAAGCATGGCGCCCTGCGTGATCAGCTCCTGCGTTTCCTCCGCCAGTTGGAACAGCTCCTCGTTCTTGTCCATATTATCCAGGATCTCATCCACCGAGGACGCCTTCAGTTCCTTTGAAAGATCCAGTTTGTCAAAGGCTTCGATCTTCTTCCTCGCATTTTCCTCGTTGAGGATCTCCTCACGCTTTTCCGTCGAAAGATCTTTACTCTTCTTCGAAATGACGTCTTTCACTTTCTGTTTCCAGCGTGCGATCGTATCCTCTTTTTCTTTCCGTTCTCTCTCTTCCTCCTGTCTCCTCTGTTCCTCAAGAGTCCTTCTCTGCAGGATATCCTCACGCGTCGTTTTCAGTTTGCTCGCATTTATATTCCCCATGGTGTCCATCGAGCTCTTGAACTGCGTATGATAGATCTCCTTCTGTTCGCGGCTGCTTCTGCGCTTGAATTTGCAGTTCTGCTCCTTCTGATACAGCTGCTGATATCGGATCATCTTATCGAAAGCCGCCTGCGCATTCTTCAAGCGCTGTCCGCGCCTGACCACCTTCCCGTTCGGATCCGTAAACGATAACAGTTTCGCATCCTTCAGTCCGTCAGCGATCAGATCATACTCGGCGACCTCGTTTGAGGAAAGAAGGACATAATAAGGATGAGCCATGAGTTCGCGGCGCGCGTCCATCCACTCTTTGACCTCCTTCAAAAGCGCAGCCTGCTGTGCCAGGGACTTAACATCCAGATTCGGGTATTCCTTCAGAACATTTGCATCCCCTTCGCCGTATCTCTTCAGGACATCCTCCATCGAATCGAGGTTTCTGATCAACGCATAATTATGTGCCAGGTTCCCGGCAAATTCCGCATCCGTACTGAACCGGAACTGGTCGAGCGTGACACCCATGAACTGGAGCATTTTCCCCTGGTTCTGTTCCTGGATCTCCTCCGGGAGCATATCTGCCTTGTCACGCTCCTTTTCCTTGCCATATGTTTTATTGAAGCGCTTGACAGCAATCGACCATGTCTTCTTTTGCTCCGCCTTCTTTTTCCGCTTCACCTTCTGGTTCCAGCTCAAAGGGGAAAACTGCTCCGTAAACGGTTTCTTCTCCTTATACTCGTATGCCGTTTTTTTGACAAAATAGTAATCCGTACAGGCGGTCTGGATCTCTTCCTCCAGAGATATCTCCTGTTTCTTCGCCTTTTTCTTCGGCTTCTTAACGGGAATCGTCTTCAGTTTTTTTACAACCTTTTTCTCTTTTTCTTCCTCGTCTTCCTCCATGTCAAAAAGGTTGTTGCTTTTCTTCTTTAATTTTTCTTCCTCTTGGAATTCCTCTAATCCGGGGAGCCCATCGATGTATTTCTTATCCAGCATTTCCTTCGCATCGAAGGGGTTCTCTTCCTCGATGATGTTATTAATGTTATTCAGTTGTAACTTTTCGTCCCGGTTGTATAATTTGTCTTCACTTGATTCCATTTGTATCTCCTCCCGATTTCAACTTTATTTTATGCTCAGCACCGCATATTTCATGCGGGTGTTCGTGATCCCTACTCCCGTTCCGATCATGTTATGGATAAAACGATCCACACTCTCATTTGCGGATACAAATTCCAGAACGACACTATCCATATTGTTCTCTATGCAATGGACCAAAAGCTTATTGACCAGGATGATCGCATTGGTCTGCATCCCGGTATTCAAGAGGAGCGACACGAGGTAGAAATCATGTAAATGGCGTTCCGTAAAAAGGCAGCCCACGATCTCACCTTCCGGATTCAGGGATACATAACTCATCTCAGGCACACATGTCTCCAGAAGTTCCGCTGCGCTCGCCTCCCTTTTCACGAAATTCACCAACGCTTTTCGCCTTCCGCTGAGGAGCTCGGCCACGGGGATCGCGTCACCCTGAAGCTTAACGCGCTGCATCTTCCGGATCTCGGGAAGCCTGATCGCATTTACGACCGGCAGGATCCAGACCGGATTCCCTTCCGTCAGGACAAATCCGTTGGCGGCAAGAAACTCCTCCAGTCCCTCAAATCCGTCGCTATAGGAGATCGAGAAAGCATCCGAGTCCTCTGCAAGCAATGTTTCAACCATCTCCAAAAAAATCGAACCATTCCCTTTTCTCCGCTCATCCGGCAAAACATAGATCCAGTCAATACTCACCATGCCGCCACTCACGCGCAGGATCATCGAGGCGACGGGGCTTTCGTCTGCTCCGATCAGTCCTATCGCGATCTGATCCTTCTGCTGCTTCATTTCCGGCAGAAGCGGAATAAAGTATTCAATATTTTCCTCCGTGATCCTGGTCAGTTCCATTTTTACCCTCCATTTTTCTATATACGAAAGACTTTTGCCTTCGTGTCCACAAATTGATTTAATTATACTATACCTGAAATCTGCCTGTATACCATTTTCGGGTTCCATCTTCGAAAATTTCTGCTATAATTAATTTATTCATCATTTCCCAAATCAGATATTATTTCGCAGATAAATTGATTGGAGGAAGGATAGCCATGGAAAAAAGATTTTCGATCGGGAAAAAGATCTATCTCTTCGTGATCATTACCGTGATCGCCGTCGCGTTCGGAACCGCCGGCGTTTCCTATGCCGTCAATGCCGGCCAGATCGACCGGTATTATAAGCAGCTGGCAACGGATTCCGCCACGACCTTTGCTTCCTTTGTGGATCCGGAATTTTTCAAGGAGCTCCGCGCAGCTGCTGAATCCGAGGAATTTCAGGAATTGAGGGATCTGGCGGAGGAACATGATGACGAGTCCATGATCCGGGAGTATCTGGAAGAACATGGCCTGTGGGAGCGTTATGAACAGCAGCGCGCCCTCCTGATGCAGTATCTTTCGAACATGAGCGCCATCGAATATCTTTATATTCAAGCCCTGGGGGGATCTGATGACATCTACGATATGTACCTCATGGACGATACGGACAATCCGCTTTATGAAACGGGCTACTATGAAGAGCGGGAAGTGGAGCTGTACGGGATCGACACCTCCAAAGAGATCGAACCCTCCATCTCCCATGGCGAGTGGGGCTATTTATGCTCCGCCTGGATGCCGGTTTACGACAAGAGCGGCGAGATCGTCTGCCATGTAGGCTGCGACGTATCCATGGATGAACTAAATCAGGAACGGCTGCGGTATTTTGCCATGATCATTTTATCCGCTCTCCTTTTCACGATGGTCGTCCTGTTCTTCGCGGTTCTCTTCGCCCGTAAGGTAATGGTCATGCCGCTGAACGCTATTACAAAAGAAATGAAGAAATTCAAGCCTTCAGAGAATATAGAAGATGCCAATGTGATCGATCTCAATATCACGAGCAATGATGAGATCCAGGATATCTATCAGGGCATCCGCACCATGCAGCTCGACCTGGTCGGCCAGATCCAGCGGATCTCCGCGATGCGAAGCGAGCAGGCCAAAAAAGACACCGAGATCAGCATCGCCGGGAAAATGCAGGAAGACCTTCTGCCCCGCCATTTTCCGGATCGCAGCGATTTCTCGCTTCGCGCATCCCTTACGCCCTCGAAGGAAATGGGCGGCAGCTTCTACGACTTCTTCCTGATCGACAACACACGTTACGGTCTTATCATGGTGGATGTATCCGGAAACGGGATCCCGACCGCCTTGATGATGATCGTTGCAAAGACGCTGCTTCGGACCAGAACCTTGGCCGGCGGTTCTCC
Organism: Lachnospiraceae bacterium; assembly: GCA_016286115.1. Classification (GTDB taxonomy): domain Bacteria; phylum Bacillota; class Clostridia; order Lachnospirales; family Lachnospiraceae; genus RUG12461. The sequence continues at coordinate 2,177 of JAEESA010000037.1, read as the reverse complement.
CTCAAGAGTGTTGTCTGACGTGAACCGCACCCTCTGCGCGGATAATCCGGCGGGGCTGTCGGTTACGGTATGGCTCGGGATCTACGACCCCTCTTCAAAGGAACTGACCTATTCCTACGCCGGAAGCGAACAAATGGCCCTTTCCCAAAAGGGAGACATCTATAAGCTCTACTCGGCGGAAGCACAGCAGGCGCTCGGAATTGACCGGGGTGTAAGATATGATGAAAACACGCTGCAGCTGCAGCCCGGAGACCGCCTGTTCCTCTACTCGGCCGGGATCCCGGAAGCAAGGAATATCAATTCCAAACGCTACGGCATGGATGAAATGACAAAGATCCTGAACGATTCCAGAACTGTGGATCCCTATATGTCACTGGATCGCATAAAAAACAGCGTGCTTTCCTTCGTCGGGGACAACGATCTCACCGAAGACGTTATGATGATGCTGCTTTCGCTTCCCAGAGATTGATAAGTTTGAAAAAGGCGGGCTGAGTGCCCGCCTTTTTTTGCGCAGAGATTTCATTCCCCACTCGATTTCATAAAATCCGGATGGTCTCCTCTTGTGTCACTTACATGATATCCGATCCGCTCCACCCTTTGCCTTAGGCAGGAACTACACTCCGCCGCCCCTTCGCCGGTGCAGATCTTCCCGTCATAGAGGAGATACTTCCCCCGTACATCCGGCGGGGAGAGGTTCGGCATCAGTACATTCGCGCCCGCAAGGATCCCCTTCTCCCTGCCCATGGGATCCGCGGTTCCCAAAGCCGTTGTCGCGGGAAGAAGCACCTTCGGAAACAGCAGCCTTAAGACCGCCAGCAGCCGCAGCGTCCGCTTCACACTGCCGTCCGGTTCGCTGCCAAACGGCGTATCCTTATGCGCGATAAAGGGCCCGATCCCGATCATGTGCGGCTCCAGTTCCAGCATGAACACGATATCCTCATGGATATGTTCCATCGTCTGGTAAGGCGTCCCTACCATGATCCCGCAGCCCACCTGAAAGCCGATCGCCTTCAGATCATAAAGGCACTTTTTTCTGTTCTCCAAAGACATCTCCGCCGGATGGAGCCTGCGGTAATGCGCCTCATCCGCCGTCTCATGGCGAAGGAGATACCGTTCCGCCCCCGCCTCAAAAAACCTCCGGTAGCTCTCACAGGATCTCTCCCCTATGGAAAGCGTCACAGCGCAGTGTGGATGCCGCTCCCGGATCGCGCTCACGATGCTGCAGATCCTGTCATCCTTAAAGTAAGGGTCTTCCCCTCCCTGCAGCACAAACGTCCTGAACCCAAGCGCTTCTCCACTCTCACAGCAGGAAAGGATCTCCTCCTCCGTAAGGCGGTACCGCTCCGCCTTCCCGTTCCCACGCCGTATTCCGCAATAAAAACAGTCGTTCTTACAGTAACTCGTGAACTCGATCAGTCCGCGAAGGTAGATCTCCTTCGAAAAATACCGCTCCGCCACCTCTCTCGCCGCCGCAAAAAGGATCTCCTCCTCCCCGTCCGAGCATTCCAGCACCCTCCGCAGCCCCTCTCCCGAAACATGCTTCGCACGGAGGATCTCCTCCACGAGGAATTCAAACTCTTTATCCAACCCAAAACCACCTTTTTTATCAAAAACTATATGCCGATTCTAACATACTAATCTTCATGCCGCCACTCCCAAGTCTCCGTGGAGTACCTTAGATCAGTAACAAAACTTTTGCTCTGATAAGGTGGCGCGGAAAATCTTTTCGTGCTAAGATAAGGGCATCTTATAACGAAGGGGGAAAACCATTATGAAATGCAAGAAGTTATTAGCCGGTATTCTAAGTGCAGCATTAGTACTGACTGCTGGCTTTCCTTTGGAGAGTATAGCAGCAGCCACAGTGAAAGGAACTATCTTTCATCCGGAATTCAAGGATGGGGAATGGCGGGGATATGACGCGTGCCTGGGGCTCGGAGAGTATAAAACAGTTCCGGCCGTTGATTATTCCGCGACAGTAGACTTAGCTATTCCGAAGACAGAATTACCGGAGTCGGATTTCGAAGCGGAGGATCCAAACACTCTGGATTTTACTGTTCAAATGCAAATGAATTTCGTAGACTGGGAGAAGAATGAGGATCTGCTGGAATTATACTGTAACACGGAGAATTTCGGGCTGGAGAGGGAGAAAGGCAAAGCCGCTCCGGAATGCGTTGTTT
>JAEESA010000303.1 GCA_016286115.1 Lachnospiraceae bacterium | reverse complement strand
TCTCTTAACATAGAACAGCGCCGGTTTTCTTACATCCTTATGGCCCTTTTTCACCACGTAGCTATCCTTCACCTGCGTTTTGATGATCCCCTTCTCCATGGTGTCCAGGTATTCCTTCCTCTCAGCGTCAAGCTTCTGATATTCTTCGCGATTTTTTTCCAGAACTGCCTTTGCCGCATTGATCAAAAGTTTTCGATCTGCAAGCTCATCCGCCGAAAACAGCTGATCCACGTTAGAAGGGTTCTTTACAGACCATTCGCCGAGAACTTTTTCGGAAAAACTGATGAGAACCGCCAGCTTGTTCCGTCTTTCTTCGCTTTCCCGATATTTGTCAACCGCCTCCACAACATCCTTCATAGGTGTGTTAAGCGCGTCGGTTCCGATATGTTCAGACGCAAATATTGTGGCAAACTCCGGCATCCATCCCTCCCGCTCGTCTCTTTGCAGCAGCTCAGGTTCATCAAGCCAATCCTTACACTTCTGCTCTGCGTATACTTCGAATGCCTTTTCCATTTTTTCCACAGCAGTAAGAGTAGGATAGTTTTTATCTTTCTCTATCTCTTTCTGTGCGTCGGAAAGTTTCTCTCTGTAAGACGTAAGAACCTCCCGATCCTTTTCCACATTCTCTTCATGAACTGCTTTCCGGGATTTCTCTATCTCAGCAAGCTCCGCCAATATTTCTCCCCCGCCCTTTCCTTTTCCGAAACCTTTGCTCTGCCGCCGGGAAAGAACTGCTTCAAGGTAGGAGATGATCGAAAGATCCCGATCGTGTTCGGTCGTTTCTGCCGCACTCAGCTTTCCCTTCTTCTCATACTTTTCCACTCTGTCTTTGCAGTTTTGAATACGCTGCTGGATATCGTTATCCGAAAGTTTATCCAGATCCTTCCCGGCCATCAGGGTATAGTAAGGCGACTGGATCAACGCTGACCTGCTCTGATAATCCTCCAGGATCTCTTTGATCAGCTCCATTTTGGCCTCCAGCTTCGAATCCTCCAGATCCATCCCCATGTATTTCGGGTCATCCCTATATTCGATCGCATGCGAAAGCATACGAAGATAAGCATAGTTCTTCGCAAAATTCGCAGTAAACTGTTCATCCGTTTTATAAGTAAACTGTCCCAGATCTATGTCTTTAACCTCCTGGATCAGCCTTGTAATCTCCGTGTCCTTCGTTTCACCTTTTATGAGCTTTTCGCGTTCTTTGCTGACATCGCCTTCCTGTTGTTCAAACCCATACCGATAGACAGCGATATCCGCAAGGAGCGTGTCCTCCTCAGCAGGAATTTCAGCGGTTTCGTCCATGCTCTTCCAGGAATAAAGCTGTGCCTGATTCAGCATTTTAGCCTGCAGCGATGCCTTATTTTTGAATTTCTCACCCCGTTTTGATCTCTGGGTCCAGGAGAGTTTGCTCATCTTGAACAATTCTCTCGTTTCATCCATCTTCCTATCGATATTAGCTTTTTTAGCGTGCTCAATATTGGTAAGCCACCCGGCATTCTTGATATTGGCCTGGATCGTAGCCTGGTATCGGCTCTTCAGGTTCTGCCGTCCCTCGGCATTCAAAGGATTACGTTCTTTCTGCCTCCCAACGTTCTCCTGCCTGTATTCCTCGATGGTTTTCACCTTCCACTCCTCTTTCAGCCTGCTCTGCTCCTCCTGTGACAGAGCTTCAATTCCGTAAGCCATAATAAACCTCCCTTTATGAATTCATCTCGCGCATCGCGCTGACAACCATTCCTTCACTGTGCAGGAGGCTGCTGTCTCCCACGATTTTCTCCACAAATTCCTGTTTTTTGTCATCCAAAGTAACAAAAAGAAGCTCTCCGTCAATAAGGCCCATTTCCTCCGCCTTCTCATATATGGCGCCGAAAAGATCCGTCATGTGCTTCAGATCCTTATTGAAATTCGCAAGGTAATCGACGACGATGGTCTCCTCCAGCCGCTTGCAGAGGATCAGTGCACCGGGATCTCCTGTCTTTTCATCCAGCGCGATCAGCGACAGCTCGTCACAAAGGCCGGTGTTGGCCACCGTATCCGGATCCAGATCCGCCTCCGCCATGCGCCGCTGGATCTGTTTCCGCTCCGTCGGCGTCAACGACGACAGCTGTATGATCTTATTCTTCCGTTTCCCGGAGATCAGCTTTTTTACTACAGGGGATTCGTAAAGATCCCTGATCTTTACACTGAACGCCGCCCCGTCCTTGAAGAAGATAAAACCGAGTGAAACCAAAAGCGGCCACATCCCTTCGCAGTTCTCGGAAAAATTCGTGTGGATCGCCGCCGGCCCGATCGCTTCGATCCCCTCGATAAAACTTCCCAGCATTTCCTTCGCACTGCCCCTTTTCCGATATTTCTCCGAAACATACAGATAATCCAGCATCAAAACCTCGTCCAGGATCGTGAACATGGCGATGCCGGCCGCTTCCCCGTCTTCAATGGCTCCGATCACAATATCGTAATCCTCCAGCCGTTCGCCAAAAGCCAGGGGCGCAAATGCTTCATAGTTTTCTTTTTCGATTCTTGTAAATTTCATAGACTCTCCTATAACTCTTTCAGGAAATCACTGATAAACAGGTTTCCGGCGCCGATTTTAAGCCGCTTCATGCGGCATTTTTCCTTCCCATTATATGCATATATACGATGTATGTCAAAAAGAGGCGGCTCATGCGCCACCTCTTTTTTCGGATAGATTTTATATACAAATCCTATTTCCACGGCCTCTCCTTATCGATCCAGCCGTTACTCTTCCAATACTTGTAATCCGTATACTCCGGATTATCCTTTCCAAGTCCTGTTTGCATCATCCTTATAATATAAAACTTGAACTTGGTGCCAAGCTTTGTCCTGCCGGGCCTTGTGATATCCATTTGTTTTATCCTTCCGGCAGCATTAACGAGTTTTGCTGTCATCTGCATTTTCTTTTTCTCCGGAATTTTGTCCCAGAGGACATCACTCATAAGCTTAAAACTAAGTACCTTGATGCTGCTGATCCCCCACCAGGAAAGGCTGTCCTTAATATCCTTTGCTGCTGATTTTCCGCCTGCTCCAAGACACTGCGTAATTATAACTGCGCGCTTGCCAAACATTTCCTTTGCCGGCCGGTGCGGCATCCAGCGATATCCAAAGTGATCCAGCATCGCCTTCATGGCGCCTGTTGTGTGGAAAACATATGCCGGGGATGTAAAGACCAGAAGATCCGCCTCTAACAACGCCTTCTCGATTTTCTGAACATATTCGGCGTCCTTACACTTATGCTCGTCTGTAAGAAAGCAGGTGGTGCATCCGGCGCAGAAATTGGGGCAATCCTTAGGCAGATAGAACTCCGTGATCTCCGCTTTATCTCTTAATCCGTCCAGAAAAATCTCTTTGAGCTTATAAGTAACTCCGTGCTTCTCTGTTCCGTTGATAACTGTAATCTTCATCAAAAATTCCTCCCATAGAGTTTATCGAATTGCCTTATATGTTTTTCCATTAGTTCCAACGCTTCCTGTTCCCTCTCCGGTTCTCTGTCACAGACCGTAAGGAGCATATATATGGGGGCGTAAAATTGCAGCGTCATGATCGGAACATTATCCGCTGCAAGATATCCCTGCGCGACTAAAAGT
>JAEESA010000036.1 GCA_016286115.1 Lachnospiraceae bacterium | reverse complement strand
AGAAAAAGAGGCTTCAGGCTCTTTATAAGGAAAAAGAGGCGATTCTTGAGAAAGAGGGGGTTTATGATGAGGATTATACCCCTTCTTACTATTGTCCGGACTGCAAGGACACCGGCTATATCGGCACGCAAAAATGCCACTGCTTCCGCCAGGCGGAGATCGATCTGATCTATAAGCAGTCTACGCTGAAAAGGGTGCTGGAAAGAGAGAATTTCGATCATTTCTCGCTGGAGTGCTATTCCGACCGGCCGATCAATGAAAAGGGAGAGATCCCCAGGGAGATGGCTGCGGCGGCTCAAAAAACCTGCCGGGACTTTGTGGAAACGTTTGATAAAGACTTCAGAAATCTCCTTTTTATCGGGGACACCGGCGTCGGAAAGACGTTTCTTTCGAACTGCGTGGCAAAGGAATTGCTGGACAGGGGACACTCTGTGATCTACTTTACAGCCACACGCCTTTTTGATATATTGGAAAAGGATGTATTCAGGAAAAAAGAGCTGCAGAATGAGGGTATTCCGGAGGATTATTATCCGAGTGAGAACCGGAGGAATATCTATGAAGCGGAGCTTCTGGTCATTGATGACCTTGGCACGGAGATGATCAATTCATTTACGATCTCACAGCTCACGGCCTGCGTGAATGAACGGCTCATGCGGGAAAGCTCCACGATCATTTCCACAAATCTGAAGATCGCGCAGATCCCGGAGTATTATTCGATGCGTGTCTTTTCCAGGTTTGTCCAGAATTATACAGTGATACCTCTGATCGGTGAGGATATACGTTTCAGAAAACAGGCTTAAGACAGGAAGGAGTTCTCATGCCAAAGGATGAAAAAAGAAAACTGGAAACGATCCCGGTGGGGGCGCTTGGGCTGGTTCCGCTGGAAAGCTGCAGGGAACTGGCCGTAAAAGTCGACCGCTTTCTCGTGAAATGGAGAGAAGAACGGGATCATGAGCATGAGGAGAATATCGCTTTTAAGGGGTATCTTCGGGATTCATACATTATCGGCGCCTGCAATCCCAGGTTCGGGAGCGGGGAAGCGAAGGGCGTGATCCAGCAGTCCGTGCGCGGATACGACCTGTTCCTGCTCGTAGATGTGACGAATTACAGCCTGACCTATTCTCTTTGCGGAAATCAGAACCGGATGTCGCCGGATGATCATTATCAGGATCTGAAGCGCATCATCGCCGCGGCCGGCGGCAGGGCCAGACGGATCAACGTGATCATGCCGTTCCTCTATGAAGGAAGACAGCATCGGCGTTCTGCCCGGGAGTCTCTGGACTGCCCGCTGGCGCTGCAGGAGCTCGTGGCAATGGGCGTGGACAACATCATTACCTTTGACGCTCATGATCCTAGAGTGCAGAGCTCCATTCCGCTCCACGGCTTTGAAACCGTGCAGCCGGCGTATCAGTTCATCAAGGGAATCTGCAAGGCGGTCCGGGATCTTACCTTTGATTCCGAGCATATGATGGTCATCAGCCCCGATGAAGGCGGAACGAACCGCGCCGTGTATCTGGCCAACGTTCTCGGGCTGGATATGGGTATGTTCTATAAAAGAAGAGATTACAGCAAGATCGTAGGCGGCCGGAATCCCATTGTGGCGCATGAATTTTTGGGATCTTCCGTGGAAGGGAAGGATGTTCTGATCATCGACGACATGATCAGCTCCGGCGAGAGCATGATCGATGTGGCTTACGAGCTGAAAAAGCGGAAAGCAAAACGGATCTTTGCGATCGCCACGTTCGGCCTCTTTACCAGCGGGCTGGAAGCCTTTGACAAGGCGGTGGCCGACGGAACGATCTATAAAGTCGTGACGACGAACCTGACGTATCAGACGCCGGAGCTTTTGGGAAGGCCCTGGTACATCAGCTGCGACATGAGCAAATACATCGCATACATCATCGACACGTTAAACCATGATTCTTCCATCAGTGACCTTCTGGATCCGTACGACAGGATCCGTCGGTTTGTGGCTTCCTATAAAACAGGAAAGCGATAGGAGACAAGGAGAACAGCTTGATCATTATAGTCGGCCTGGGAAATCCGGGCCTGAGGTATTCAAAAACCCGCCATAATGTCGGTTTCATGATGGTGGACCGGCTGGTAAAAAAGTATAACGCGAAGCTCAAGGACAACAAGAAGAAGGCGATGGTCGGCGTTTGTACCATAGAAGGACAGAAGGTGGCGCTGGTGAAGCCGCTGACGTTTATGAACGGGAGCGGGAGCGCCGTGGCGCAGATCGTGGATTTCTATCGCGCGGATCCCGAAACCGAGCTGATCGTACTTTGCGATGACGTGACCCTTCCTCCCGGTTCCCTCAGGATCCGAAAGAAAGGAAGCGCCGGCGGACATAACGGATTGAAGGACATCATCCAGAAATGCCATACCGAAGGCTTCACCCGCATCCGCTTCGGCGTCGGAGGAGCTCCCGAGGGGACGGATCTGGTCGCGCATGTTTTGGGCCGGATCTCCGGCGAAGAGAAGAAAAGCCTTACGAACGCCATGGAAAAGGCGGAGGAAGCGATTCCCCTGATCCTTAAAGGGGATGTGGAACGAGCAATGAGTCAGTATAACATAACCGTAAAAAAATCTTGAAATTACTAACCGAACCATTAAAAGAAAGTAAAGAAATTGAAGACCTTGAAAAAAAGCTCTCCGGGAAAACGCCGAAGGGCTTTTATCAGCTGTCGGGCTGTATCGACGCGGCCAAGGGGCATCTGATCAGCAGCATCGGCAGGGGGAAACAGAAGCTGGTTCTGACCTTTTCGGACAAAAAAGCCAGGGAATTGTATGAGGATCTGCTTTTTTTTGAAGAGGAGGTTTTTTTATACCCTGCACGGGACCTTCTGTTTTATCAGTCCTCGCTCCAGGGCAATCTGGAGAGTGAGAAGAGGCTGTTTTCCCTGCGCGCCCTTTATGAAGCGAAAGACCCCTGCATTGTGACGACGTTTTCGGCGCTGTTCGGAAAGATCCCCTCGGAAGAGAGCTTTTTCGGAGGAGTGAGGGTGCTGAAGGCGGGAGAAGAGGAAGACCTGCCGAAGCTGACGGAGGAGCTCGTCAGTATGGGGTATTTCCGGTCGGAAGAGGTCGCGGCTCCCGGAGACTTTGCGCTTCGAGGGGGGATCCTTGACATCTTCCCGCTGACCGCCGAGGACCCGGTCCGTGTGGAGTTTTTTGACACCGAGATTGATTCCATCCGAAGCTTTGACCTTCTCAGCCAGCGTTCCATAGAAAATATCCCGGAGGTCATGATCCTTCCCGCCGAGAGCTTTCAGGGAAAAGGAGAGGAGGTATCTCTCCTGTCCTGGCTCATGCCGGAGAAAACGATATTGTTTCTGGATGAGCCGGACCGCACGTTTGAACACGGCAGGGCTGTGGAGCTGGAATTCACGGAGAGCGTGAAAATGCGGCTGGAGCTGGAGGGAGAAGAGGCTGTGCCGCTGCCGGAACGTTTCTTATATGAAGAAGTTCTGTATCAGCTCACAAAATACGTGAGTATCGGCTTAAGCTCCCTGGAAAAGAACATAAAGGAAACGGAAACGCTGTGGGCCGGAAATCTTTCGATCCGCTCCGTGGTTTCCTATCATAATAATTTTGAGCTGCTCGTAAAGGACCTGGGGAAATACCGCTCGCTCGGTTACCGGATCCTTTTGCTCACGGCATCCAGGACCCACGCCGGGAGGCTGCCCGATGACCTGGAGCAGAACGGGATCCCGGCGTTTTATACGGAGGATCGGGAACGGGTACTTAAAGACGGCGAGGTTGCGGTGGTCTGCGGGAATATCGCAAAGAGCTTTGAATATCCTCTGCTGCGGTTCCTTGTGATCTCCTGGAATGACTTCACGGGGGTCGTTCGAAAGAAAAAGAAAGCCAAGCCGCGTTATGAGGGCGTGAAGATCGCCAGCTTTACGGAGCTTACACCGGGGGACTATGTCGTCCATGAGCGGCACGGCCTCGGGATCTTCCGCGGGATCGAACAGGTGGAGATGAGCAAAACTGTAAGGGATTTTATCAAGATCGAATACGCGGATAATGGGAACCTCTATATTCCGGCCACACAGATGAATCTGATCCAGAAATACGCCGGAAAGGATGTAAAGAGCGCGCCGCGGCTCAACCGCCTCGGATCGAAGGAATGGAGCCGGACGAGGGAACGCGTGAAGGGCGCGGTGCGGCTGATCGCAAAGGAGCTGGTGGAGCTTTACAGCATCCGCCAGGCGAAGGAAGGGTTCGCCTTCGGAAAGGACACGGTCTGGCAGCAGGAATTTGAAGAACTGTTTCCCTATGAGGAAACGGAGGACCAGGTGCAGGCCATAGAGGACACCAAGGCGGACATGGAGAGTACCAAGATCATGGACCGCTTGATCTGCGGGGATGTGGGCTACGGAAAGACCGAAGTGGCGATCCGCGCGGCGTTTAAGGCGGTGCAGGAAGGGAAGCAGGTGGCGCTCCTTGTGCCGACGACGATCCTGGGACAGCAGCATTACAACACGTTTTCCCAGCGCATGAAGGACTATCCGGTCCGGATCGACCTTCTGTCGCGCTTCCGCACGGCCGCGGAGCAGAAGAAAACCCTTACGGATCTTGTGAAAGGGCAGGTGGACATCCTGATCGGAACCCACCGGCTGCTCTCGAAGGATGTGGTCTTTAAGAATCTGGGGCTGCTGATCGTGGACGAGGAGCAGCGCTTCGGCGTGACGCATAAGGAAAAGATCAAACAGATGAAGAAGGACGTGGACGTGCTGACCCTGACGGCCACGCCGATCCCAAGGACTCTGCACATGAGCCTGATCGGGATCCGCGACATGTCCGTTCTGAATGAACCGCCGTCTGACCGCGTGCCGATCCAGACCTATGTGATGGAATACAACCTCGAAATGGTGAGAGAGGCTATCGCGCGGGAGATCTCCCGCGGCGGGCAGGTGTATTACGTTTTCAACCGGATCAACGGGATCCGGGAGCAGACGGATAAGCTGCAGGCGCTCCTCCCGGAGGCGGAGATCGCCTGCGCGCACGGAAAAATGAAGGAAACGGAGCTTGAAGACATCATGTACCGTTTCATCAACGGAGAGATCGACGTGCTCGTGACGACCACGATCATCGAAACGGGGCTGGATATCGCAAACGTAAACACGATGATCGTGCATGATGCGGACCGTTTCGGTCTGTCCCAGCTCTATCAGCTCCGCGGGCGGATCGGGAGGTCGAACCGGACGGCCTATGCGTTCCTTATGTATCAGAAGGACAAGCTCCTGCCGGAGGCGGCGGAAAAGCGCCTGGCGGCGATCCGGGAATTCACGGATCTCGGCAGCGGGTTCAAGATCGCCATGCGGGATCTGGAGATCCGGGGCGCGGGAAACCTTCTCGGTGCGGAGCAGCACGGCCACATGGAAGCCGTGGGCTATGATCTTTACTGCAAGCTCCTGAACGAAGCGGTGAAGGAAGAAAAGGGGGAGGAAGAGCTGCCTTCGTTTGACACGACCATGGATCTTGCCGTGGATGCCTACATTCCTTCTTCCTATATTTCAAATGAGCTTCACCGGATGGATATCTATAAGCGCATCGCCGCCATCGAATCCCAGGCGGAAGCGGATGAGATGACGGATGAGCTCATCGACCGGTTCGGAACCCCGCCCAGAGGCGTTCTGCAGCTGATCCGCGTGGCGGTCCTGCGGTCAAAAGCCCATGCGCTGTGGTTTACCGAGGTGAGCGGAAAAGAAGAGGAGATGAAGTTCGTGTTTTACGAAAAAGCCGGGATCGACCCGAAAGGCCTGCCGGCGCTCCTCGAAAGCTACGGGGGAGCCATGGCCTTCCGACAGGAAGAGGAGGGGCCCTGCCTTCTCTACACACCGCGGAATTCCAGGGAAACGATCCGTGATCCGATGGAGTTTCTGGAGGATTTTCTGAACAGGGCGGATGGTTTCATCGGATCTTGATCTTTGGTGCTTGTAACAAAAAAATGACAGGAAAAAGGCCTGATTTATGCGCAATTCGTGGGAATATGGCTCAAGACCTTGCCTGAAAAGACCAAATATACTATAATTAACTTCGTGTGTTAGGAGGAGACGTAATATGAAGGCAAAAGGTTTTGCAGCTTCTGCGCTTGCGATGTCTGCAGCCGCCATGATGACTCTCGGCGGATGCGGCGGTGTTAACCCGAACGAGACGGCAGCAGTGCTGAACGGCCGGAACATCAGTGCCGGACTTTTGAATTTTGCCGCGCAGAAAGAAGCGGTGAACTATGACACGTATTATCTGCCCTATTACGGGACAGATATGTGGACCTCGGATCCCGAGGAAGACGGGACGACCATGACGGATGACATCCGGTCGGACGCGCTGGATGAACTGAAGGACATGTATCTTCTGGAAGAGCATATGGGAGATTATAATGTAACGATCTCTCAGGAAGACGAAGCGGCGATAAATGCCGCTGTCGACAGCTTTTTCGCGGAGAACAGCGCCAATGCGATGAATAAGATGGGCGCCACGAAGGATATCGTAAAGGAATACCTTCGTCTGGAGACGATCGAGAAAAAAGTGGGAGACGCGATCCGGGATACGGCGGATACCGAGGTTTCGGATGAAGAAGCCGCGCAGGCCACGATCAGCTACTACAATATCGTTGTTCCCGAAGATGAGGATGGAGAGGAAGACTCCGAGGCGAAAAAGGTCGCGAAGGATCTTCTGGCGGAACAGGTCGTGACGGCGGCAAAGGTTGATTTTGACAAGGTTGAGGAAGATTACGGCCTGACAAAACTGACTCTTTCTTTCGGCATGGATGACGAGTCCGAGGACGCGAATATGCTCGCGGCAGTGAAAAAGCTGTCGGAGGGAGAGGTTTCAGACCTCGTCAAAACAGAGGATGATGACTATTGGGTGATCCGTCTGGACAGTGAGTTTGACAGAGAGGCAACGGACGAAAAGAAGGAAGAGATCGTTTCGGAAAGGCAGTCCGACCTTTATTATGAAAAGCTGTCCGAGTACAGTGATGCGGCAACCTGGGAAACAAAGGATGATGTGATCAAAAAGATCAATTTCAATACTCTTTATCAGATGGCTTATGATGAAGAAGCCACAGAAACTGCTGGTTAAGAATCTGGAGGAAGAGACACGGATGGAACAGTATGTGATGAAGGGACGGATCCCGCTGACCGGAGAGGTGGAGATCGGAGGAGCCAAGAACGCTGCACTGGCGATCCTGGCTGCAGCGATACAGGCGTCAGGATCCGTTGTGGTGGAAAACATACCTGATGTTCGGGATGTGAACGTCCTTTTGGAGGCGATCCGGGGGATCGGAGCTGTCGTGGACCGAAGAGACGCGCATAGCGTGAGCATCAACGGATCCATGATCACGGATTGCCGCGTGGATTACGAATACATCAAAAAGATCAGGGCTTCCTATTACCTGTTGGGAGCGCTGCTCGGAAAATATAAGCAGGCGGAGGTGGCTCTGCCGGGAGGCTGTGATATCGGCAGCCGGCCGATCGACCTACATATCAAGGGATTCCGCGCGCTCGGAGCCGAGGTTACGATCGAACACGGCCTGATCAAGGCAAAGGCGGACCGGCTGATCGGAACCCACATCTATCTGGACAAGGTTTCGGTCGGGGCCACGATCAACATCATGATGGCCGCCGTTATGGCCGAAGGTAAGACGATCATTGAAAATGCAGCCAAGGAACCGCACGTAGTTGATGTGGCGAACTTCCTTTCCAGCATGGGCGCGAAGATCCGCGGCGCCGGTACCGACGTGATCCGTATCGTCGGCGTGGAGGAGCTGCACGGATCCGAATATGCGGTGATCCCGGATCAGATCGAGGCCGGTACCTTCATGTTCGCGGCCGCGGCCACGCAAGGGGATGTACTGATCAAGAACGTGATCCCGAAGCACCTTGAGGCGACCAGCGCGAAGCTGGCGGATATCGGCTGTATTGTAAGGGAATATGACGACGCGGTCCGGGTGACCATGAAGGGAAGATTAAAGAGAACCCAGATCACAACCCTTCCCTATCCCGGATTTCCGACGGATATGCAGCCACAGATGGGCGTGCTGCTCGGTATGGCCGAGGGAACCAGCACGATCACTGAAAGCATATTCGAAAACCGTTTCCGTTATGTGGATGAGCTGACCCGCATGGGCGCGAACATCAAAGTGGAGAGCAATATTGCCGTGATCAGCGGCGTGGAATGCTATACAGGGACCATTGTTTCCGCTCCGGACCTAAGGGCCGGCGCCGCGCTTGTGATCGCGGGACTGGCGGCGGAAGGCGTGACCGTAGTGGATGATATTCATTATATCGAGCGTGGTTATGAGGCGTTCCCACAGAAATTATCCTCTCTTGGGGCCTGCATTGAAAAGGTCTCCACGGAAAAGGATTTACAGAAATTCAGATTAAAGGTTTCCTAATTCAAAAAAGGGTGCTATAATAGCGATACACATTTGCTGGAAGAGAGTGTTGGGTAGAAGGACTGCATACGAAGATCATTGAAAACGTGCTGTCATTCCTCTATCCGGCGCGGTGTCCGCGGTGCGACCGGGTGTTTCCCCTGTGGGAAGACGCTTCGGAAGGGATCTGTTCGGAATGCAAAAAGACGCTTCCGATCGTGAAAGACCCGTTTTGCATGAAATGCGGACGGCAGCTTTTGAAAAGGGATGAAGAGTATTGTTCCGATTGCCGGAAAAGATCTCATCCTTATGAAAGCGGCAGAGCTCTTTTCGTCTATGATGAGGACATGAAGCAAATGATGTATCGCTTTAAATATTCTGCAAGACGTGAATACGCCCGCTCGTTCGGTGCAATGGCGTTGGAGCTTCGCGGCGCATGGCTTAAGGAACAGAGGTGTGAACTCATCGTGCCGATCCCCATGCATCCGGCGAAAAAGCGCAGACGGGGTTATAACCAGGCGGAAGATTTCGCGGCAGAGTTGGAAAAGAGGACCGGGATCAGAAACTGCCCTTCTCTTGTGCGAAGAGACAGGGATACAAAGGCTCTGAAGGGGCTTGCGGAGAAAGAGCGAAAAGAACAGCTCAGAGGAGCATTCTCAGTCGACCAAGAGGAAATGGTTCGTTTTCTGAAAGAGAACCGGCCGGCCCGGATCCTTCTGGTGGATGATATTTATACAACAGGATCCACTGCGGATGCAGTTGCCCTGACGATCATAGAAGAGATCAGAAAACTGTGCAATGAGGATGCAAAGATCAGTGTGCTCGCCGTCTGTACCGGCGAAGACGCGTGATCATGCCGGCGGGGAAATTCGCTGAAGACAACCTATTCAAGAAGGGGAGGAATTACCATGGAAGTAAGAAATTGCAGATACTGTAAAAGACTGTTCAACTACCTGCAGGGACCGATGATCTGCCCGGCCTGCCAGGATGAGATGGAGAAAAAGTTCACCAATGTAAAGAATTATGTCTGGGATCACAGAGACGCGACGATCGAAGAGATCGCGGAGCAAAATGAAGTGCCGGTCAAACAGATCCAGCAGTGGATCCGTGAAGAAAGGCTGACCTTCGCCGAGAATTCTCCGATGGGGATCCCCTGCGAGAACTGCGGAAAGCTGATCAAATCCGGCCGTTATTGTGAGGAATGCAAGAACAGTATGATGAAGTCTCTTGATTCCGTGAAGAAGAAAGAAGTGAAGCCTGTTGTGAAGAAAAAAGAGAAAGAAAAAGACAGGATGCGCTTCCTCGACAAGTAAGAATTTTATTATCCTCACCTCGAACCGGGGTGAGGATTTTTTATTTGCGCAGGGCTGCATAAGGAAACATCCTGACATAGACGAAACGTATTTTTGATGTTATAATACTGTTAACTTTGTGATAAAAGGGGAACGTTCGGCTATGATCAATGAAGAACGTGTGCGCACAATGACAAAAGCCCAGATGCTTCTGGAAAGTGAACAAGCGGAGATGGAACCGGCATCCGCTTATTTCCGCTGGGATTATATAGGCAGGCATATCATCCTGTCCATACTTTCCGGGACGGCCGTTTTCATTCTTGTTGTGCTTTTGGTCTCGCTGGATGATCTGGAAGCGATGATCACGGCGATCGATTTTACGAATGTGGGCGAATCCCTGAAAACACTGGAAACGCGGTATATCGTCTTTATGATCATCTATCTCGGGATCACCTTTCTGGTTTACAGCATCCGGTACAGCCGGGGAAAGAAAAAGCTTCGGAAGTATTATGCTGCGCTTAACCAGGTGGAAAAGATGTATCAGGAGGAAGAATACCGGCAGAAGCCGACCGGAGGCGAAGAAGAATGACTACAATCCTGGAAATAAAGGAACTGATCCGGCGTATTTATCGAAAATATGAAGCCATTATCGTTCCTGTTGTAAAATTTATCATAGCGATCATACTTCTTTTGCAGATCCGAAATGCTTTCGGATACAACGATAAAGTGAGTTCGATCCCGGTGTGCCTGATCCTGGCGCTGCTGTCGTCGGTGCTTCCGCTGGGTGCGACCATTTTCTTTTCGTGTGTCGTGATCCTTGTGGATTTTTACTCGCTTTCGCTGGAGATCTTTTTGACAACGGCGGCCATTTTTGCCATCGTCGCGCTCATCTATCTCCGATTCAGCCCGAAAACAGGCTACATGGTGGTACTGACGCCGCTGGCGTTTATGATCCATATCCCATACATCATGCCCGCGGCAGGGGGCCTGCTCTTTTCGCCCACATCCGCGGTTTCGGTGGTCTGCGGAACCTTTGTCTACTACTATCTGCACGGGATCAAGGAAATAGCGCCGACCATCCTGTCAGCGGAGGATTCCACCGCCGCGGAAAAGGTGACGGCGATCGTGAACCAGATCGCAGGGAACCGGGAAATGCTCCTTGTCATGCTGGTCTTTGTGCTGATGACGGTCATGATCTTTTGTTTACGGCGCCTTGCGATCCGGCGGGCGTGGACGATCGCGATCATCGCCGGCTTTATTACGGAATTCATCATTCTCTTCGGAGGCTTCCTGATCCTCGGGATCGGTGGGAAGGCTCTTGTGATCATTCTCGGAAATATCATCTCCATCTGTCTGGCCTTTGTGATCAAGTTCTTCTTCTTCCATGTGGACTATAAGAGAACGGAGCGGGTACAGTTTGAAGATGACGATTATTACTATTATGTGAAGGCGGTTCCGAAGATCAAAATGCCGGTGCAGGAAAAGAAGGTGAAAAAGATCACGGACACGCCCCGCCAGACTACGGAAACAGGGAGAACAAAGAGTAAAGAATGATCGATTCTTTAATTTCCAATCTGATCACAATTAAAGAAACGTTTTTCAATCTCGCGGACTTTTCCCTTTCTCTGACGGACATTGTTGAGATTCTGATCATCACCTTTCTGGTGTACCACATCTTGCTCTGGGTCAAGAATACGAGAGCGTGGAATCTTTTCAAGGGAATTATGCTGATCCTGGTCTTTGTCCTGATCGCAGTCCTGTTTGAGATGAATACCATCCTGTGGATCGCCGAACGAACGCTGTCGGTGGGTCTTATTGCGCTTGTCGTGATCTTTCAGCCCGAACTCAGAAGGGCGCTGGAGGATCTGGGACGAAGAAATCTTTTCGGCGGGCTCATCAAGATCAATACGGTTGAGACGCAGAAGTTTTCGGACAAGACCATTACGGAGCTCATCAAGGCCTCCTATGAGATGGGGAAGGTGAAGACCGGCGCTTTGATCGTGATCGAGAACGAGGTCGGCCTTTCGGAATATGAGCGGACCGGGATCGAGGTGGACGCCATCGTGACCAGTCAGCTCCTGATCAACATTTTTGAAAAGAACACGCCTCTCCATGACGGAGCGGTGATCGTGCGGAAGGACCGGGTGACATCGGCCACCTGTTATCTGCCGTTATCGGATAATCTGGATCTGTCCAAAGAACTGGGAACAAGACACCGCGCGGCCGTCGGGATCAGCGAAGTGTCGGATTCCTGTACGATCGTTGTGTCGGAGGAAACGGGAAAGGTTTCCATCGCCATGAATAAGACCCTGTACCGCAACGTGGATGCGGACTTCCTGCGCAGCAAGCTGGAATTCCTGCAGAGCGGAAACGCAGGGAACAAGAAAAAGAAGAGGAGGTGGGGACTTGCTAAAAAAAATCGGTAACCTCCTTTTTAAGAACCTCGGTCTGAAGATCGCGGCGCTTGTTATTTCCATTATCCTGTGGTACGTGGTCTTAAACATCAACGATCCGGCGGTATCGAAATCGTTCAGCTGCCCGGTGACCGTGGAAAACGCTGACGTTCTGACGAATATGGGAAAAACATATGAGATCGTGGACGGCAGTACGGCTTATTTTAACGTAAAAGCGCCCCGCTCCATCATGAAGAGTATCAGCGCTGCGGATTTCAAAGCCTATGCGGATATGGAGAACCTTCAGGATATGAGTTATATCCCGATCGAAGTGGTCTCCACCCGCTATACCGCGCAGGTTGAGATCATGAAGAAGAATGAGAATATGGAGATCGAAACAGAGGATCTGATGTCCGGCCAGTATATCATCACGGCGGAACAGCTGGGAACGCCGACGGACGGCTTCGTTGTGGGCTCGCTTTCGGTTTCGCCGAACGTGCTGAAGGTCTCCGGACCTGCCTCCGTGGTGCAGTCCATCAGCAAGGTGGTGGCAACCATCGACGTGGGCGGCGTTGCGACCAATATCTCCGAAAGCGTGATCCCGACGCTGCTTGATGAAGACGGCAATACGATCGACGCGACCCGGCTGACCTCGAACCTTTCTACGGTCATTGTGCGGGCGGATATTCTGAATACAAGGGAAGTGCCTGTCACGGCCGATTATACGGGAGAACCCGCGGACGGTTATTCCGTGATCAGTGTGACCTGCAGGCCGGATACGGTCAGGATCATGGGCGATTCCACGTCTTTGAACAGCGTGCAGTCGATCGCGATCCCGAAGACGGTGCTGGATGCCACGGGGATCCGGGAAGATATAGAGACCGTGGTGGATATCTCGCCGTACCTGCCGGAAGGGCTGACGTTAGTGAACGCTTCCGATAAAAACGTGACGGTGAATATCGATGTGGAAGCGATGATGACCAGAAATGTCCGCGTCCCGACGGCCAATATCACGGTCAACGGCGGGGCGGAAGGCATGGAGGCCGTATTTGCCGAATCGGCGGTATCCGTGCCGATCACCGGCTTCCATGACGATCTGGTGCTGCTGAACGGGAATAATATTACGGGAAGCATTGACATCAGCGGATTTGCCGCAGGGGAACATAAAGCGAATCTGACGCTGGATCTGGATCCGGAACGGTTCAAGGTGAACGAAGCAGTCAGCGTAGAATTTACACTCAGGAGAGCAAACTGATGGGGAGATTATTTGGAACAGACGGAGTCCGGGGCGTGGCCGGGTCGGAGCTGACCATTGAACTGGCGACGAAGCTCGGGCAGGCAGGCGCCTATGTGTTGACGAAGGAAACGGAACATAAGGCAACGCTGATCGTGGGCTGTGACACAAGGATCAGCGGAGGGATGCTTGCAAACGCGCTCATGGCAGGGATCTGTTCGGTGGGCGCCAATGCGATCTATGTCGGGGTGGTGCCGACGCCGGCGGTGGCGTATCTGACGAGAAAACACAGGGTGGATGCGGGCGTTGTGATCTCCGCGTCCCACAATCCCATGGAATTCAACGGGATCAAGTTCTTCAACGGGCAGGGCTATAAGCTCCCGGACGCCATGGAGGATGAGATCGAGGAGCTGATCAATCGGGATATGAAGGATGTGGTGCTGCCGATCGGCTTCGGTGTCGGGAAGATCGATTACCGTTTTCATCTGAAGGATGAATATGTGGACTTCATGAAAAAAACGGTACCGATCGATCTGTCCGGAATAAAGATCGTGGTGGACTGCGCCGAGGGCGCATCTTATGAGACCTCCGTGCGGACGCTGCAGGATCTCGGAGCACGGCTGATCCCTATTCATATCAGCCCGGACGGGACCAACATCAACGCGAACTGCGGGTCCACGCACATGCAGGAGCTGCAGGCCAGGGTGGTCTATGAAAAGGCAGACATCGGCCTGGCCTTTGACGGGGATGCGGACCGCTGCCTTGCCGTTGATGAGAACGGCGAGATCGTGGACGGCGACGAGATCATGGCGATCTGCGGAAACCATATGAAGGAAAAGGGAAAGCTGAAAAGCGATACGATCGTGGTCACGGTCATGACAAATCTCGGCTTTTCATTGATGGGAAAAGAGCGGGGGATCCATATCGAGAAGACAAAAGTCGGGGACCGCTATGTGCTCGAGAATATGCGTGAAAACGGTTATAATCTCGGCGGCGAGCAGTCCGGTCACATCATCTTTTTGGATGATAATACCACCGGGGACGGACTTTTATCGGCGCTTCGGCTGCTGGCGGTAATGGTGGAGACCGGGGAAAAGCTTTCGGTCTTAAAATCCATCATGACGGTGCTGCCGCAGGCGCTGGTCAACGCAAAGGTGCCGAACCACAAGAAAGAACATTATATGGAATATCAGGAGATCGCCGACGCGATCCGCGAGCTTGAGGAAAAGTTCCAGGGGGAGGGACGGGTGCTGATCCGTCCATCGGGAACGGAGCCTCTGGTGCGGGTCATGATCGAGGGGAAAGATCAGGCGGTCATCGAAGAAGAAGCGAAAAAACTGGCAAAACTGATCGAAGAGATCATGCTTTGATCACAAGGGGGAACAGCAATGGTAAGCGAGAAGGTAACATTGAAAAACCCGACGGGGCTGCATCTACGGCCGGCCGGGTTCCTCTGCAAGGAGGCAATGAAATATAAATCTGTTGTCACATTCGGATACGGACCGGAGTTCATCAATTCCGCAAACGCAAAAAGCGTGCTGTCGGTGCTCGGGGCCCGCATACGAAACGGGGACGAGATCGAGTTCCACTGTGACGGAGAGGACGAGGAAGAGGCCTTAAAAGCCATGGTTGGGATCGTGGAAGACGGTCTCGGAGAATAGGAATGGAAAACAACATTATTTTGCTCAGCAATGTCAAGGGTTTCATGGTGAATGCGATCCTGCAGGAACTTAGTGAAGAGGGTTTTCATATCAAACAGGCGGCGTTGAATGTGGCGGAGATCAGTAAGCTTCAGGAGGAAGAAGGCATTTTTCTCCTGTATCTCGATCAGACCGAGGGCGTGGAGAATGTGCTGGTATTTCTGAAGGACATGATCGAGGACAAGGAAAGAGCCCTGTGCGCGATCGGAAAGCCGGATGATTTTGACATGCTGCATAAGTTTATAGCCGAGGACCGCATCACAAAGCATTTTCCCCGCCCCGTGAATGTGAAGGAGCTCGCGGCTTCTTTGCAGGAGATCACGGCGATCGAAGCGAAAAAGGCCGAAAAAAAGAAGATCCTTGTTGTGGATGACGACGGAACGATGCTCCGCACGATCAAGAACTGGCTGTCCGGGAAATTCCAGGTGTTCATGGTGAATTCCGGAATGGCGGCGATCCAGTTCCTTGTGAAAAACCAGGTGGATCTGATCCTTCTGGACTATGAAATGCCGGTGACCACAGGCCCCCAGGTCCTAACGATGCTCCGGTCCGAGTCCGGCACGAGCAACATCCCGGTCATGTTTCTGACCGTGAAAAATGATGCCGAAAGCGTGAAAAAGGTGCTGAGCCTTCACCCGGAAGGGTATCTTTTGAAGACCATGCCGCCGGCGGAGCTGATCGCAAGTATAGAGAAGTTTTTTGAAGGGAAAAAATAGTTATGAAAGAAATGCCGATGGAGTTTCTGCGGAAACTGAAGACGCCGCAGGAGCTGAAGGAAGAGTTCCCGCTGGAGGAAAGCATCCATAAACTCAAGGATGAAAGGGATCGGGAGATCGAAGATATCTTTCTCGGGAACTCGGAGAAGTTTTTACTGATCATCGGGCCCTGTTCCGCGGACAATGAAGACGCGGTGCTGGATTATCTGACGCGGCTTCGGAAGGTGCAGGATAAGGTCAATGATGTGATCTTCATGATCCCCCGCCTTTACACGAATAAGCCCAGGACCACGGGCACGGGCTATAAGGGCATGCTTCATCAGCCGGATCCGAAGGACCACGAGGATATGTGGAAGGGGATTATCGCGATCCGCGCCATGCATACCAGGGCCGTGCGGGAGACCGGCTTTACCTGTGCGGAGGAAATGTTGTATCCGGAAAACCACCGGTATCTTTCGGACCTTTTGAGCTATGTGGCGATCGGGGCGCGGTCGGTTGAGGATCAGCAGCACCGGCTCACGGCTTCCGGGATCGGGATCCCGGTCGGGATGAAGAACCCCACCGGCGGTGACATGAGCATCATGATGAATTCCGTTACCGCGGCGCAGAGCCCCCAGACCTTTATCTACCGGGGCTGGGAAGTGAGGACCAAAGGCAATCCGATGACGCACTGCATACTTCGCGGCTATGTCGATAAATTCGGACGCTCCATCCCGAACTACCATTACGAGGACCTGTGGAAGGTGCGGGAGCTTTACGAACAGAGGAAGCTTATGAACCCGGCGATCATCGTCGACACGAACCATTCCAATTCCGGGAAAAAGTATGCGGAACAGATCCGGATCGCGAAGGATGTGCTTCATTCCCGCCACGTGTCCCCGGAGATCCATAAACTTGTGAAGGGGCTGATGATCGAGAGTTATCTCGAGGACGGGGCACAGAAGATCGGCGAAGGAATATACGGAAAATCGATCACGGATCCCTGCCTTGGCTGGGAAAAAACCGAGAAACTCATTATGGATCTGGCAGAGGAATTATCCAGGTAAGAAATATGGAAAATTTGAGAGAAGCAGTACACTGCGTGAAGGAAGCCTCGATCGAACTGGCTTCCTGCAGTGAAGAAAAAAGAAATAATGCCCTCGCGGCGATCAGGGAAGCCCTTCTTGCGCATAAAGAGGAGATCTTTCAAAAAAACAGGGAGGATCTGGAAGCGGCGGATAAAAACGGGATCGCCGACGCCGTGAAAAAACGGTTGAAATTTGACGAAGGAAAGCTCCGCGCGTCTACGGAGGGCCTTGAAAGCCTGATCGGTTTAAAGGATCCTATCGGAAAGACCCAGTTTGTCCGGGAGCTGGATGAGGACCTCATCCTTACCCGTGTGACCTGCCCGATCGGCGTGATCGGCGTGATCTTTGAGGCGCGGCCGGACGCGTTGATCCAGATCAGCGCCCTGTGCTTAAAGAGCGGAAATGCCGCTGTGTTAAAGGGCGGAAAAGAGACCGCGTCGACGAACAAGATCCTTTTTACCCTGATCAGGGAAGCGGCGGAGAAGGCCGGCCTGCCGGCGAACTGCCTTCTGCAGGCAGAAAGCCACAGCGAGATCGATGAGCTGCTGAAATGCGAAAAGGACGTGGATCTTCTGATCCCGCGCGGGAGCAATGCGTTTGTCCGTTATATCATGGAAAATACAAAGATCCCGGTCATGGGGCATGCGGACGGTGTCTGCCATCTGTATGTCGACGAAACGGCAGACCGGGAAAAGGCGCTGAAGATCATTCTGGACGCAAAAACCCAGTATACGGCTGCCTGCAACGCCGTTGAGACCATACTGGTCCATCGGAAGATCGCAGCGGACTTTCTTCCCGAGCTTGCGAAAGCCATGAAGGAAGCGGGGGTGAAGCTTCGGGGAACAAAGGAAGCGGTCGCTTTGCTGGATGCGGCGGAAGCGATGGAGGAGGACGAATTCTCGACCGAATATCTGAGCCTGACGGCGTCCGTAAAGCTCGTGGACGGCGTGGAGGAAGCGGTTTCCCATATCAACCGTTTCGGTTCCCACCACACCGACGGTATCGTGACAGAGGATGATGCGGCGTGGGCATATTTTTGCCAGAGAGTGGATTCGGCGGGTGTGTATAAAAACGTATCGACGCGGTTTGCCGACGGTTTCCGGTACGGCTTCGGGGCAGAGGTCGGGATCTCCAC
>JAEESA010000302.1 GCA_016286115.1 Lachnospiraceae bacterium | reverse complement strand
GCTCCATCTCATGCACTTCCTCGCGGTTGAGGATGCGTAAGTCTTTGACTCCGTTTTTTTCTCCCCGCTCTAATAAAGCAAGCAGACCCTCCTTTTCCTGGGAACGGGTCTGCACGACGAGAGAACCGATTCGTTTAAAAGGAATATCCAGATCCTTTGCCAGGGCATCCATCTTTTGGTTGCCCAGAACATTGAACCTGGCTTTCATGGTCTGCGGAGCGGCGTCATAACCGCCGTGGATGATGCCGCTGTTGGCTTTGCTGGTGCCGGAGCATACATCCTCTTCTTTTTCTATTACCAGAAAATCTCCGTCATAGCGGGAGAGCTCTCTGGCAATCGCGGCGCCGACAACGCCGGCGCCGATGATGATCACATCTTTCATGTGGTACTCCCTTTGAGTTAAGCAGATACGAGCTCTCTGTACCAGCGAAGAGATTCCAGATAGGCCTGATAGACATCATCCATTACAATATCTTTCATGACCAGCTGACGGTCAACTTCATTCCAGTTCGCGTTTTCATATTCGAGCATGAAGTTTAAGACCTCGGCCAGATCCCCGGTGCGCTTCAGAAGCGCGTTCTCGATCGAGCGGGAGACCTTGATCGTCTTTAAGGCTTCATCCATGGGCTTGTCCAGAATGATGTCGATGACTGAGAAGAGGCCCATCAAGAACAGTTCGGACGAAAGTCCTGAAAGATCGAAGACACCTGCCAGCATTTCCGCGAACCTCGCGCGAAGAAGAGAGAGGCGCGTGATCTCGCTGGGCTTGTCGGCGCAAAGCTTTTTCGTGATGGCTGTATTGATCCATCTCTTCAGCTCCTTCTGTCCCAGCATGGCCGCAGCGTGGCGGACGGAGGTGATCTCGGAGTTCACGGTCATATGGTTCACCATCTTTAAGAGCTCGATGACCAGCGCCGTATCACGGCTGATAACGTCGGCAGCGTCCGTGAGATCGAAGTCCGCGTCGTTGACGACATTGAGAAGCTGAATGTAATTGGCCTTCAAAGGCGCGGTCTCGCGTTCTCCGGAGACCTGCGGCATACGGAAGAATTCGCCCTCGAAAAGGTGATAACCGCCGACTTCCTTCAATTTCTCGAAGTCCTCCTGCGTATTCACATTGATCGCGCAAAGCGTGATATGGGGGAACATCCTCTCGAAGAACTGTCTGGCGGAGCTGATGTTCAGCTTGGTGTGGTCGAGGAGAGCGTAATCCACGAGGCGGAGAATTTCGCTGTAGTGTCCGAAATTGCTGGGGCTGAGCTTTCTCATGGCGAGATTGTAGCCCATGGACTTCAACTCCTTCAAGCGATTTAAGTACTGCGTGTTCTGTTGGACCGTGGTGTCAAAGAGCAGGATCAGTCGCGAGGGATCCACGTCGCATTGGGTCTTGATGTCGCTGAAAAGCGATACATTGCTGACCTCTACGAAAATGTCCTTATCATCGGAAAGCGAATCGATTCCCATACTGTTAATGACATCCAGCCCGGCAATGAGTCCGGCCCCGTCCAGCATTCCGCTTCCGAGTAGATTGGGGTTCAGCAGGAAATTGTCCCGCTGCGTGAAGATGGAATAGCCGAAAACCGCCATTTCATCATCAAAAATCGGTATCAGTGTCGCTATCATCGGTTCCCCTCCTTTGGGACATAGTAATACAAAGTCTATTTTGTAACTTTTTAATAAAAAAATCAACCATTATGACAGATTTTATGCTATAGTTTATGTAGTTTATTGTGCCGGCAAGCAAAAAATGGCAAATTTTTTCGTTTACCGGTATAAACTGTGGCGGTACAAGGAGGTACAACCATGGCAAAAGAACAATTGATCCTGGAGCATTGCAGGTATCTGTCTTATGCGCCGATATCGCATTCGGTGGTCATGGAATCCGTGTCACGGATGGCGCCCGAGTATCACTTAAAGCGGATGGTGTGGGATATTTCGGAAGCGGAAAAATTCATGCCGAACAGTAAGGAACGGATCCTTACCGTATTTGATGAAGCGGGAGACGAGGAGGAACTTGGGGAGGCTCTGGAGTTTCATTTCCGTGTGGAAGCAGAAGGAGTGGTGGTTGTTCTTCTGTATCCGGGAGAAATTCCCTGGACGCAGGAGGAAAAGGAGCAGCTGGAAGTGCTCACCGACATCACTTTTCTGTATTTAGGCAGGATCCGGTATGAGGAAATGCTCAGAAAGAGCGCCCTGACTCATTTCAAGACGGGATTGCCGAACTCCGCCGGTTATATCGCGGAAGCGGCCAAGCTTCTGAGGCGTGGAAAGCTGAAAAACTACAATGCGCTGTATTTTAACCTGAGGGGTTTCGGGACGATCAGCCGCCGGTACGGAGAAACGGAAGGCAGCAACATCATAAAGAGATATGCGGACAAAGTGCGTGAGTTCCTTCTGCCGGAAGAGATCCTGGGGCATCTCGGCGGCGATAATTTTGTGGCGCTCGTAAAAAAGGACCATATGCAGGAGGTGATCCTGTATCTGGGGGATGTGCGCGTGATGGCGTATCGGAACAGCATTGAGATGCCGGTGCATATCAGCAGCCGGGTCGGGGTATATACGATCCCGAACGATGTGCAGACCATCGGAGATATCATCGGACTCCCCGCGGTGGCGCTTGGGGTTTCCCGGAATGTGACTCATGAATCCGTTGTTTTCGTGAACGAAGACATGGTAAACCGGGTGAACTGGCAGAAACAGCTGGAGCAGTTGTTCGCTCCGGCCCTTCGGAATGAGGAATTCCAGGTCTATTATCAGCCAAAGGTGGATTCCCGCACAAATGAGCTTGTCGGGGCGGAAGGCCTGGTCCGGTGGTTTCATGAAGGAAAGATGATCTCTCCGGGAGATTTTATCCCCCCGCTGGAGCGGGAAGGCGGTATCGGCCAGCTGGATATGTACGTTTTGCGTCATGTCTGCGCGGATATCCGGCATTGGGTAGAAGAGGGGCTCGAACCGGTGACGGTTTCGGTGAACTTTTCCAGAAGGGATCTGGCGGATGAAGAGCTGGCGATGCAGATCGATGAGATCATCAGAACCTTCGGGGTGGATCGGAAATATATCCAGATTGAGGTAACGGAGACGGTAGATGAGCTGGAACACGGGATGATGACCAAATTTTTGAACAGTTTGTGGGATATGAACATCAGCACGGCGATCGATGATTTCGGCTCGGGATACTCTTCTCTCAGCACGCTTCGCAATTTCCGGGTCAGTGTGCTGAAGATCGACCGGTCGTTCATCAACAACGATACCCTGTCGGAAAAGGATGAGATCATTTTGAGAGATATCATCAACATGGCGAGGAACCTGGGGATCGATGTGATCACCGAAGGCGTGGAACGGCAGGATCAGCTCGATTTTGTGAATAAAGTGGGCTGCTTTCTGATCCAGGGATTTTATTATGACAGGCCGCTCCCAAAAGCAAAGTTCAGGGAACGGTTACTCGAAAAAAAATACTAAAAAATACTGAAAAGATAGAATAAGCGCCGGAGACGAACGTTTCTCCGGTGCTGCCATGAGGAGAACAGACATGAATCAGGATGTGGAAGCATATTACAGAAAGGTGAAGGAAAGAAGGCACCGCCCCTCCGGGACCGTGCTGTATGGCGTGGCCT
>JAEESA010000301.1 GCA_016286115.1 Lachnospiraceae bacterium | reverse complement strand
GAGTTATCGTGGAGAAAAAAGGGAAAGGCGGAAAATAAGGACGGAAAGATCTGAAAGGGCCCTGGAAAAGACCACATAAAACGTGGAAATAGCGTTTTCAGGAATTTAAATCAATAGAGGGAAAAACGAAAACAAGAGACGTGTCATTTTGTGGAGAAAAATGGTACGAAAAAACGATCTTTTGTGGAGAAAAAGGAGCAATATGTAGTAAACCGGGGAATATTTCGTGGAGAAAAAGGGTCAAAGAAAAAGGAAATTCAATAACATAAGGCGGCAAAATTCGACATTTAATTAACAATATTTTGTATAAAACCATCTTCAAAAGGCACAAAATACGGCATTTCTTTATAAAAATCTGTTGACTTTCAAGGGAAAATAAAGATAATAAAATTTAGAATAAATCGTGGAGAAAAAGGAGCGGTTGTTTTCCTTGAAAGAAAAATCTCATGAGCTGGCTGAGCTCGAAACCAATTACAGGAAGTCCAACTTTATAATAGCGATGAAATACAAGTCTTCGCTGCTGGAGAATAAGGTGGTCCATGTTTCCCTTTCCAAGTTTGCGAACGGGGAATATGAGGAACGCCCGGACGGAACGCTGATCGTGAAACTGAAAGCGGCGGAGTTAAGGCGCCTGACCAACAGCAAGGGAGGGTCTTTTTACTCCAGGCTCGATCCTGTGGCAAGATCCTTGAATTCTCATTACGCAGGCTGGACGAATCCGGAAACCCGGCAATTTGACTATATTTCCATTGTGACGCGAGCCAGGTATGCGGATGGGATCTTTACGATCTATTATAATCCGGATCTGAGAGGGTATATCAAGGATCTGAAACAAAATTATACCATATTGAATTTGGGAACGGTGCTTTCTTTTAAAACGAATTATGCGCTGCGGTTATATGAAGTGCTTCGCTGCCAGGCCTATCCGAAGAAAGGGCAGCCGGCCGGAGACGGATATCATATTTCCTATCCTTTGAATGAGCTGAAGCTGGATCTTGGCGTCGTGAATGCAGAGAGCCAGAAGGTGCAGAGCGTTTTGGCCAATCAGGCGGCGCCGGATTACGAGAAGGCGGTGGAGGTTGCGCCGGAAAAGAGCTATGATGACTGGCGTGATTTCAAGAAATGGGTATTGGAGCCTGCGGTGGCAGAGATCAACGATCTTTCGGACATTCAGGTCACCTATGACAGCAACGGCTATGGGCGCGGCGGAAAAGTGTATAAACTGGATTTCTTTGTTTCCTATAAGAAACGGGATCATAAGATCGATCCCGAGGCGATGGAGGATCTGATCGATGAGATCGCGGACCTCATTCCGTGCAGATTAAAGATCAGGGAATACCGGACGATCGGAGAAGCAGCAGGCTTTGATATGAAAAAAGTGGAGAAGGCGGTAGAGGTTTTGAACGCGTATGATGAAGAGGTCGAAAACGTCTGCGGTTTTCTCGTCGAAGCAATTCAAAAGGACTGGTCGGTGATCAGGCCGGAGACGAAGAGAAAAAAAGAAGGTGAGATCCGTTTGCAGGTCGTTTCGGATTGGGAAGAATAGGAAATAAAAACGAACATACGTTTGACAGAGCGAACGGAATGGATTATCATAGAGAGACAAAAATCGGATTTGGAGGACTTTGTTTTGGATAAGCAGCAGATGTTGAAGCTATTGATCGAGAAAGGATATTCGGCATACATTGAGAACCATATTTTAATGGTACGGTATTTTGATCAGAAGAGCCCGCTGGAGGAGGTTAAAAAGATCCTGAAGGAGAATGGGTACAACGCGTCGTTCGGAGTGCAGAGATCGAAGAGTATTGCGGCATACCAGCCCGAAGAGGATGAGGTGGCGAAGGCGGTATAAATAGCGAAACGCGATTAATAGCGGCAAGTGGTACATTTGGTATATGCGATACATGTGGTATACGTGGTACACGTGGTATATCTGTTCGTTTCGTGAGGCAATTCCCCTGCGGAGGGTCCGGGGAAACGATGAACAAAGCACTGATCGAAAAGCTTTCTTAGTGAAAAAAGAATAAAGACAGAAAAAAGAGCCGGTATTTCCGGCTCTTTTCTATGCGTAGAAATGTGCATCCACTCAGTTCTTCGGAAGGAACGGTGCGATCGCTGAGGCAACTGCGGTGGCAGGCATGGTCTGGAGGACGAGCTTGCCGGGGCCGTTGACGACGGTGTTGAAGAAACCTTCACCGCCGAGGAGGGCGTTTTTCACGCCGGAGACCTTGACGATGTCCATGGTGCAGGTGGAGCTCATCATCACGACATGGCCGGTGGAGACGATCATCTGCTCGCCGGCTGCCAGATCATATTCGACGGCGGAACCGTCTATTTCGAGGAACGCAAGCCCGCTGCCGCTGAGCTTCTGCATGATAAAACCTTCACCGCCGAAGAAGCCCGCAGACAGTTTTTTCTGGAAGAACACAGAAAGGTCAACGTCGGTCTGCGAGGCGAGAAAGGCCATTTTCTGGATCACATATTCCTGAGAGGGACTGATCTCTATGGCGCGGATCTCTCCGGGGAAGCTGGAGGTGACCGCTATCTGGCCGGGGCCACCTTCTGCTGTATAGCGGTTCTGGAACATGTGCTCACCGCTGAACATGCGGCCGAGCGCTTTTTTCGCGCCGCCGGCTTCGGTATGCATCTTCATATTGGGTGTCATCCAGCTCATCGCGCCGCTTTCCATGACGATCTCTTCGTTCTGCTCCATGTTCAGGATCAGAACCGGAAGGTTTCCGCCTTGAATTGAGTATTGCATAGTAAATACCTCCTTTTTGAATGATAAAGAAACGTTTACACTACCTTGATCAGCTCGTTCAGTACGTCCTTCATATGGTCGTCGACAAAACCGAAGTCCATAGACCGATATGTCCAGGCCGCTCTGCCGATGCTGAATTCGTCAAAAACAGAACAGATCATGCGATACCAGGCAAGCGTGTCCTCGGCAGTAGCGAGATTGATCACGCCGTACTCGCCGCAGTAGAGCGGAACATTTCTTTCCTCTGCGACACTCACCGCCTCGCGGACCATGTTTACGAAGAAGGACCGGTCCATTTCACTGTTCGGATCAAAGCCTTCGAACCCGACGGAATAATGCGAAAGCTGCTCTGCCGCGTAATCCGTATACTGCTGATAGGTGGAAGCGAAGGGCATCCTAAACGACTGATCCATGCCGTCGAGCCAATAGGCACCCTGGTGGGTGAACACAAGGGGCTCATAACAATGGAAGTTGTAGACGATATTTTCATCCACAGGCGCAGGAAGGTCCTTTAA
Source organism: Lachnospiraceae bacterium (assembly GCA_016286115.1). Lineage (GTDB taxonomy): Bacteria > Bacillota > Clostridia > Lachnospirales > Lachnospiraceae > RUG12461. The sequence goes on along the minus strand of JAEESA010000301.1, from coordinate 352 downwards.
GGCTTCAATGCTGTTGTTGTAATAGCCGCCAAGAAGGATCTTGATCGTCGGCGCGTTTTTCCGGATCGTCTGAATGCATTTTGTCGAGATCTCGTTCCAACGGTCGGAATACTCCTTGTCGGTCACTTCGTTCAGCATTTCAAACGCAAGGCGGTCGAAATATTTACCGTACCGCTTGGAGAGATTGTCCCAAAGGTGATAAAACCGTTCCTGATAAGAGGGGTTTTCGAAAAAGCCGCTTTCCTCCTCGCCGTCATCGAAGCTGAAGCCGAAGGTCTTATGGAGATCAAGGATCATGTTCAGTCCGTATTTGCCGGCCCACTCGATCGCTCTGTCGATGTAGGGGTAGCCG
>JAEESA010000035.1 GCA_016286115.1 Lachnospiraceae bacterium | reverse complement strand
ACGAAATACATCTCCTTTCCGAACGGAAGGCGCTTGACCGCATACAGCATAAAGCAGAACATCCCCGCCGTAAAGCCGATCCGCACCGGCGAAAAGTACGAAGGATCCAGCTGCATGGAGGCGTTTGTCCCCCCATATGCCGGGATCAGCACCATGAAGACCGGGAGCAGAACGGCCATGCATACGCACCACACATACTCCGTCTTCCATTTCTTTTCAAAAAGGGCAAACCAGACAAAAACGATCAAAGCGAGCAGCAGGATGGCAAAGCCGATATATAGCTTCTGGAACGCCTCCCATTGATCCCACTTCACGCGCAGCGCAACCCGGTCCCCATCGGCAAGCACGAGCGAAAGCGCATTCTCCTCCGTAAACCCTTCGGGGCAGACAGAAACGGCCAGCGTCTCTCCCGCCGTATACGCGTAGCCTTGCGAAAACTTTATTGGTTCCCAGGCCCATTCCCTGATCTCGCTGACCGGAAGCTCTCTTTCTGTGATCACGTCGCCGGTTTTATCCGACTCCACAGTGATGAGAAGGCTTCCGTCCTGGCCGATGACCCCGTAATTCACAAAGCTGAGCTGAAATTCAAAAAGCTTTGCATTCCGCTCCGATCGAAACGTTGCCGTATACACATCTCCTTGCTTCAGCTGCTCCGTAAAGCTGTCATTGGCTCCGCCGAATACCGGCTTTGCGTATTCCACCTTTACCTTGATCAACCCGTAGGCCAGGATCAAAACGGCAGCGGCCAGAAGGATCAGAAGCTTCCCGTATGTACTTAAAAATGTCTTTTTCTTCATTCAATACGCCCTCAGAAACAGACACTGGATCACGATCACATGCATGAAGAGAGCGGCGAGGATCGCCTCCCGCAGGATCAGCTCCCCGTTATTCACATGGATCTTATCCGTTTTGAGCAGCAACAGGAGGGGCAGCAAAAACGGGATAAAATATCTTCCCTGCACGCCCTCCGCGACCTCGGAAGTCGCCGGCGTGTTTCCGAGCAGCATCCCGGCTACGGAAAACGCGATGCCAAAAAACGCGAGTACAATGATCAATATCCTTGTCCTCCGCCGAAACCGCCGTTCATCCCCGGCCTTAAACAGTGAGGCCGCCACCAGGATCGCGAGGAAAATAAAGCCGAGCGTGGACGGGAAATTAATTTCAAACCAGCCGAGAGACGTTCCGACCGTCGAATAAAGATAATGATCGCCATAACGGTTCACGGTGTTTCCGAGCACGGTAAAGGTATGGGCCGGATCAGAAAGCAGCCCTCCCACGGTATAGTGCGCTTCCCCGGCTCCATCCAGGACAGTGCTTTGGAAGGTATAGAGGATCTTGGGCAGAAAACTCCCTAAGATGTCAACAGCAAGCACGGCGAGGCAGCCGATCGAGAGCATTTTATCCCGTTTCCCCTTTTCACTGATGATGAGGAGTAAAAGCAAACAGACCGGCAAAAGCGCCCCGTATTTGCAGCCCGCCAGAAGGAACGTAAACAGCGCGATCACAGCCAGCTCGATCGTTGTTTTGACCTTCGCCTCCTTCCATTCCTCCGAGAGCTTTTTATCCGAAAACGCATAATAAAGGCAGAATGCGACGACCGCAAATACCATCGACAACGGCACGCTGTCGATAGAGATCGTGCCGGTTTCCTGGATCGTCATCGGAAGGAGCGTAACGAGGAAGAATACCTCTTTCCCAAACGGCGTCCGCCGGATCGCATAAAACCCTGCGCCAAGGTAAAATAACAGATGCATGAGCCTCGCCAGAAGGAAGGTCGGCACGGCGCCAAGGTTAAGTGCCCGTCCAAGCGCGATCCCGGCGCCCGGCACGGCGTAAAGGATCTGCGGCACCTCTTCGGTGTAGTTAAACTTCATCTCGACGAGCGAAGCATCCCCGCCGGTCTCGGTCAGCCTGTCAAAGTACGACGCATAGTATTCATGCACGATCCCGGTTTCCGAAAGGCCGTTATCCCGTTCCAATACCCGGAGCACCATCGTATTCTGTTCGCCGGTATCCCAGCCCATGAAAGTTCCGGCGCTATTCAGTGCGGATTCCATGCGCATCGTTTCATCCGGAGCGCTCCGCACCGGGATCATCGCGGAATACGTAAGCCCGAGGACAAGAGCCGTAAGGAGAAAGACATATTCCAGCTTCGTCTTTTTGACCAGCAGAAGGTAAAAGGCCGCTGCGACCAGTCCCATGGACGCAAAAGAAAGGACGTAATACATCCCCCTAAACGAATCAAAGCCGTCCGTATTTTCGGCTACACATATATTTGCGTACAAAAATACGGGCAGGATGAAAAGCGCCATCAGTATGGCCTGTATGCATTTTTTATTCTTCAGAATACTCTTTTTCTCACTCATAACGATTCCGGACGGATCGAGAAATCCTCCTTCGCCGTGGTAAGGTTCGGGTTATAATACGGATCGCCGGTTTTTAAGATATCGGGCCAGGCCGCCTTGAACCTCTGCACCTCGCTCTCAAAGCGCTCCGCCTTTTCCGGCGTATTTTCGCTCCCCCGGCTCTTGCTCTCATAGTGCGTAAGAAGCGCAAACGGCGTAAAGACCACATGATACCCTTTTGAACGGATCCGCATGCAGAAGTCCGCGTCGTTAAACGCCACCTCGTATCCCGGATCCATCCCGCCGATCTCCTCGTAAATACTACGCCGCATCATAAGGCACGCCGCTGTCACTGCAGACAGATCCTGCGCCACAAGGAGGCGGTTCATATAGCCCGCGTCATTTTTCCCGTAGTCCTTATGGGAATGCGCCGCCACACCGCCGAGGCCGATGATCACACCGGCGTGCTGCACCGTATCGTCGGGGTACAGCAGTTTCGCGCCGACAGCCCCCACATCCGGCCGCTGCGCATACATCAGAAGCTCCCCGGGAAGATCACAGGGAAGCACCGTCATATCGTTGTTTAGCAGCAAAAGATAGTCGCCGGTCGCTTCTTTGACCGCAAAGTTATTGATCTCCGAGAAATTGAAACGGTCCCGGTAATGGAGGATACGGATGTCGCTCTCCGTCTCCAGCCGCCGGTAAAGGTCAAACGTCTCCTTTTTGGCGCTGTTGTTTTCCACAATCAAAATCTCAAGGTTATATCCTTCAGCGCTCCGTTTCAGGGAATCGACGCATTTTTGAAGGTCTTCGGCGTGATCCTTATTCGGAAGGATGACCGAGATCTTTTTCGACCGATCTGCATTATAAACAGGGTGGAAAAGGCTCTGTTTCCGGTCAATAAGTTCCGGCTGTGAAAGCTCCCACCCGCGGAGCGCGGCCGCGCGCCGGATCGCTTCTTCCGCCAAAGGATTGTCCCTTTCGATCGTCTGCCCGTCACGCTCAATTTGTTTCTCGAAAAACAGTTTCCCCGGGAGGTGACAGACTTCCCGATCCGAAAGCTTTGCCGTCGTCAGAAGGATATATCCGTGGTTCTTATTGGCGCGCAAAAGCTCCAGAGATACGTCCTCCGGCAGAAGCTCCGTCTTTGCGGCGTAAAACCCTCGAATAAAATTCATGCCCATCAGATAATCCGGCGAGAAGTCCGGCTTGAACCAAAGGTCTTTTTTCTCGTTCGGGTTCTCCCCGTAAAAGACCGAATCGGTGTAGACCGCCTTGCGTTCCGGTTTTTCCAGAAACGCCTTTGCGCATAATTCCAGCGTTTCGGGCGCTAAGAGATCTGCCGTATCAAGGAGCGAAAGAAATTTTCCCTCATCCCGCGGGATCCCTTCACAGGGACGGATCCTCGGATCCACGGAATAAAGCCAGGGCAGCAGGTCATGTACGCCCGTAAGGTAAAGGACAAACCCCTTCCAGGTCTGGCGCAGGATCGTCGAAACAAAGACCAGCACCTCCTGCATGGGTTTTTCACTGATATCGGCCCACAACGCGAAATCAACTCCGGTCCCATCTGAATCCGCGCCGGCCGGAAACGCCGCGTACTGATCGACGGAAAAACTTTTCTCAAGCTGCTTCAGCGGAGCCTTATTTTTATGGTCCTGCAGCTTTTTTGTGAAATTGCGGAGAGGCGCCGTCACCTTCCAGGAGGAGCTGCCCTCCATCTCATGATATTTATCACGCCAGAACGCGACCTCGCCGCGCAGTTCCTCCACGGTCTCATTGAGCGCCACCTTATCGCGCTCCAGCCGCTCCACTTCCTGCACCTTCTCATCATAAGTCCTGCGCTGAAAGAGCCACTTTTCCTCGAGATCCCGGGCCTCGGTTTCCTTTTTCCTCACGCTTTTCGCCAGCGCCGCCGTGCCCTCTTTAGAGAGCGGCGTCACCTCCAGCTTCAGCCGCAGCTCCCTCGTCAGGAAACGGAAATCCTCTCCATAGACGCAGCACCCCTCTTTTTCCAACAGAAAAAGATTATGACCCAGCCGCAGCGCATCCGTGGTAAAGGAAAGATCATAACAAAAAGTCTCCTCCCCCTCATTTACGGGCCCGGAGACTCCTTGAACATTCGTCAGATGTAAAATCCGGCTGCTTCCTTCAAAAAGCAGCCTGATATTTTTTGTTCCTTCGGGAAGAAGAAAGCTTTTTTCCGAGAGCTCCCCTTCTTTCAGACGTTCCAGCCTGACAAAGCCTTCTTCTCCTTCTGCTTCCAGAGAAACGTATTTATCGTCCATACGCGCTACCTATCGGCGGAAAAATCCTTTTTTCTTCTCTACCGGCTTTTCCAATGACGCCCGGTAAGCCTTGTCCAGAGTTTCCAGCGGAACGATCCCGGGTTCGATCTGACGCACCATATCCCTTGTGGGATGCATATCTCCCAGCACTTCCTTCTGGAATTCACTTTCCAGCTGCTCAAATGTCGCGACCGAATCCTTCTTGAGATCCAGCCGTTTCAGAAGCGTATCCAAAGACAATGCGTCACACCCCTGGATCTCAGAGGAAGCCATCAAAAACGAGCGGTACAAAACATACCGTTTTGATCTCGCCACTTCAAAGGTCCACTCATAATCGATCAGCGTCCATGTCGCATGCTTTATATCCATCGCCGTCTTTGCTTCCGGCGGGACGATCAGATTGGAAAAGATCAGGTCGATGTCGTGAAGCTTCTCAAACGATTCCAGCCGGAGCAGATATTCCGTGACGAGCATATTGATCTCTTCGGTCTTCCCTTCGAGCGCATATCTCTGCATGATCTGCTGCAGGCTCTTCCCCGGGATCAGCTTCTGCTCGATCATATTGTCCATCAACCGGCAGGGAGCCACTTCGATCAAGGTGTCCTTTAAGTACTCCGAAAGCCTCTCAAAGGAATCAAAGATCCCGCGGATATGGGGAACCCCTTCCGGATAAAGCGCCACCTTCCTTACGATCCCGTTCCAGCGCTGCTCTGTTCGAAGCGCATACTTCGGCGACCTTTCGGACGCATATTTGATATAAACCGGCAGCGACGTCTTCTCCAGCCCGTAAACGACCAGGAAGGAATTTGCAAAATCTCGAAACAGGCCTTCCTGTATGATCGAATCATACGCCTTGGTCTCATCAAAAAAGACATACCGTTCCTGGTCACAGCTTTCGAGATTCCGGTTCAATTCTCCCAACCCCGGCAGCCGGTCATCGGAAAAGATCGTCGTGGGGAACCGCCAATCCGGATACGGATAATACCAGCTGGCTCCTTCAAACCCGGCTCTGTCCAAAAGCTCGGCCAGTTCCTTTCTTCCGAACGTCCGGACATCCCGATGATAATAATATCCCTCAATGTTTGTAAACGGCGCGCCGGTATAGTCTTCCCGCGCCCCGGAAAAATACTTCATTCCCAGCCTGTTCGGAAGGGCCAGGACCAGCCGGCCATCCTCGTTCTGTTTCGTCTTCAATATCTTCAGAAACCGTTCGTATGGATCGTTCTCATACGGAGCATACTGTTCCGCAAGCGGCAGCGATCCGGCTGCTATAATACAATCAAAGGTTTCTTCTGCCGGCAGGTCTTTTATGGAGCCGTTGATCACCTTCAGGTTCTCACAGTCTTTAAACCGCTCCTTCAGGATCTCTGCTTTCAGCTGTTCCGCTTCCACTGCCGTCACTTCAAAATCCCTGCCCAGGAAAAAGCCGGTCAGCGCTCCGCATTCCGCGCCGACCTCCAGGATCTTAGCGCCCCTGCGAAACGGAATCCAATCGATCAGATTCCTTCTGGCTTTGGACAGATGATAAAAAAGTCCGAAATCCTTCGATTCCCATATGATATCTTCGTATTTTTCTTCACCATTATTCCGTACCGTCTCCTGGAGAAGGTCCAGATGAAGATCCTGCATCATTTCTCTAATAGCTCCTCCCATTGATGCTCTGCTCTGTAAAACTGTCTTTCTACAATTTCTAATATTACCACAGATGGGTGGTATTTTTCCACATATTCCTTCGCCATTTTTGAATCACTGATCATTGTCAGCTTCGCAAAGCACCTTGCCATCGTCCCGATCATGTTGAAAACAAAGGAATCTTTGATGATCAGGATCTCTCTCTTATCCTCCGCCGTGGACTCAAACTGCATGAATTCCGCCTCCGCGGAAGCGCCCTCCGTCGTAAAACCGCCGGTCAGATCCGCTTTCTCCGGTTCATATACGTCCCAGCTCCCGTTTTCCCTGTATTCATCCCCGAGCCCGTAAACATCCGCCAGGTCCCTCGGTTCAGGCACAGCGTCGTTATAAAACACGGTCACATCGGAAAGCTCCGATTTTTCCCCGGTCAGTTCTTCACAGATCAGCTGGCTCCCGACAAAGGCACCGACGGTGTTCCAGTGGGAATCGTATTTATTGAACAGCGGATACCCTTCTGCCTTTGCCTCGATCAGCGCATCCTTCGCATAGATGACGGTAACATCCGTATGCTCCTTCAGGTACGCCACGAGCTGATCCGTACGACTGACTTTTCCCTGCGGCACCAGGTCGTCCGGCATGAGCTCCGGATAAACCTGTTCCTTATTGGTCGGGATAAAGAGGATAAAATCGATCCCCTGCGCCTTGTACTGGTCGCTCAGCGCCTGATATCCGGCAGCAAGTTCCTCCAAAACAGCCTCTGAATAAAGGTTGTTGCAGATAAAGTCGTTGATCGTGCTCTCCCCGGTGTTCCCGTTGTAAAACAGCCACCCGTCCTTCCCGAAGATCACGCCCAGCCCGCCGATGTAGTCCATCCAGTTGCTTTCCAGCTTCGTCTGCTTCTTGATCTCCGCGTTCAGCGCCGTCATCTGGTTTTTATACGGCAGGCGGTCATTGAACCACTTTTCGAACTCCGGCGCGATGTTCGTATAATTCGAAACCGAAAGCTCCGGAAACGCCGCATATTCCCTTTTCTCCCTGTTTTCGGAAGAAAGGGCCGGCCGCAGAAAGAGCCATGAAATTGTAGGAATGATCAGTGCCGCCAAAAAGACGGCGCATAATATTTTTTTCTTCATCAAAATCTGAAATAAATAAATGCGTTATAGGAATCGCTCACCAGCGATACCGCCGAAAAGAAATATAAACCCATCAAAAGGACAAATTCCGGCACCCTTACCGGCGTCTCCGGTTTCCTTAAATTCTGAAGCTTCGGGAATATGTACTGCAGCGGGCCAGCCAGCAGGATCCCGATCACCAGCATGATGATGATCGCCGCATTCAGGCAGTTAAATACGCTGATGCTCCCGGACTGATAACGGAACATGGCTTTTATCGTAACGAGCGCCGTGTTGACGCCCTCCTCCCGGAAGAAGACCCAGCCGACGAGCATCAATATCCAGTAATAGATATGGGTGATAAAGCCGAGTTTATGCGTTTTCAGCCACGTCAATATCCTTCCGAACCCAAGCCTCTCGATCACGATCAGCACGCCGTAGAAGAGCCCCCATATGATGAACCGAAGCGACGCCCCATGCCAGAACCCGGTCAGGAGAAACACAAACAACGTGTTGATGCAGGTCCTGAAAAGCCCTTTCCGGCTCCCGCCGAGCGGGATGTAAACATAATCCCTGAACCAGGAGCCCAAAGAGATATGCCATCTCCTCCAATGCTCCGCCGCCGAAGTCGACACATAGGGGTAGTTAAAGTTTTCCTTGAACGAGAAACCGAACATGCTGCCGAGCCCTATTGCCATGTCGGAATACCCGGAGAAATCATAATAGATCTGCAGCGCGTATAGCAGCATTTTCAGCCATTCCATGCCCGTGCTGACCTGATACGCATGCATACCGAAGAGCTTGTCCGCATAGATCCCGAAGAAGTTGGCAAGCAGCACCTTTTTCGCAAGGCCGAAGATAAATCTCCGGATCCCGTAGAGCTTCTTGTCTGTTGTCAGCACACGGTGGTCGATCTGGTCCTCGATATCCTTATACTGCACGATCGGTCCCGCAATGAGCTGCGGGAACAGGCAGATATAGAGCATGACCTTGAAAAGGTTCTTCTGTACCTTTGTCTCGCCCCGGTACACATCGATGACATAGCTCATCGCCTGGAAGGTGTAGAATGAAATCCCGAGCGGCAGTGCGATATTGACGATCGCAAGCGCCCCGCCGGTCAGCTTGCTCAGATATGTCGTGAAAAACCCCGCGTACTTGAAAAATCCGAGCAGCAGGATGTTCCCCGCGATCGCGAGGAAAAGCGCCAAACGCTTCCCCTTCCCGGGCGCGGCCGCGACCCATCTCGCAAAGCCATAGTTCATGCAGACCGAGAACAGCATGAGCAGGATATAGACCGGCTCGCCCCAGCTGTAAAAGAAAAGGCTCGCGATCAGAAGGATCACATTCCCGCCTTTGATCCCGATCCGCTTCTCCAGAAGCCAATACAAAAGCAGGACGACCGGTAAAAAGAGCCAGAGAAATATCATGGATGAAAAGACCATGCTACGCCTCCGCCTTTTCCACGGTGCATATCGAATTCATGTCAAAATACCCCACCGTATCCTTGTCCGAAATGACCGTCAGGTTCAACACATCATACAGCCTGTGATACACCGTAAACTCTCCATCCGCATATCCCGTGCAGCTCATGGACACGAGATACTCTCCTCCCTGCAGGTTCATCTCCTGCGTGAAGGTCGCTACATAGATCTCACCCGCCTTCGCGATCCCGATCTCCGCCTTCTCATACATTGAGTTCGTTCCTGTAATAGCGGTCCCGTGGATATCCTTAAACGTCAGCGTGAAGATCGGGTTCTGGATCTCCTGATGAAAGAGTACCTTGCTCTTCACCGAAAAGCTCGTTCCCTTCTCGATCGTTCCCGTCAGCATCCCCTCTTCATCCACAATGGCGAAGTCAATGAGCTCCGCCTCCTTATTCCCATACTCGATCACATTCGGGTTCAGCGTGAAATGCGATTTCCATTCCCCTGCGCCCTCGATCGTAACGCTCTCTTCCTTCTTCCCCCGCAGCGCCGGGTTGTCGTCATTGCTCAGCGTCGTCTCCTCCAGATGGTTCACCAGCACCTTCTTATACAGGTTCACCATATCCTTCGGATTTCCCTCCGCGAGCTTATCCCCCTTATTGAGCAGTACCACGCGGTCGCAATACTTCTGCACACTCGAAAGGTCATGGCTCACAAAGAGGATGGTCTTTCCCTCTTTCTTAAAATCCTCAAACTTTTTAAAGCACTTCGCCTGGAAGAACACATCCCCGACCGAAAGCGCTTCATCCACGATCAAAATCTCCGGATCGATATTGATCGACACGGCAAACGCCAGCCGCACCAGCATACCACTCGAATAGGTCTTCACGGGCTGGTACACGAAATCCCCGATATCTGCGAACTTCAGTATCTCCGGCAGCCGCGCGTTGATCTCCTCCTTCGAGAAGCCCGTCATCGTCCCGTTCAAGAAGATATTCTCGATCCCGGTATACTCGCTGTTAAAACCTGCTCCGAGCTCCAGCAGCGCCGAGATCCTCCCGTCGATCGAAACCGTGCCCTCCGTCTGGTTCAGAACACCCGTAATGATCTTCAGCATCGTGCTCTTTCCCGATCCGTTCGTCCCGATGATGCCGACGGTCTCGCCCTTTTTCACATTAAAAGAAACCCCGTTCAGGGCATAGTGCTCCCGATAGCGCTTCTTCTTCACCGGAAGCAGCGCCTCCTTCAGCCTGTCCATGGGCTTGTCGTACAGCCGATATATCTTTGTAACGTTCTCAACCTTGATTACTTCGTCCATAAATATTACAGTACATCTGCGAAATGTACCTTCAACCGTTTAAAAATAAGCCTGCCAATTAAGAACTGCGCGATCGCAAAGATCCAGAAATAGAGCGTCAGCATGGGTTTCTCCCAGAAGCCGGTCTTGTAGATCAGCGCGTCACGATAGCCCGAAACGATGTAGTAGAACGGGTTCAGCCGGAAGATCTTCGCAACGATCGGGGAAATGCTGCCGGCGGCAACCATCCCGTCGAGGTTCCACATGATGGGCGTCACCCAGACCCAGACCTGCATGAAGATATTGACAATCTGGCTCATATCGCGGAAAAAGACCACGATGGAACAGGTGATGTATACCGCCCCGAGCACCAGAACGACCATACTCAGGGAGTAATAGATCACTTGCAGGGAGTAGAGATCCGGGAAAAATCCATAGCAGGCATAAAGGATCAGCATGACGACGATCAGGATCACATGAACGACGCCGGAGCTGATGACCTTGACCAGCGGAAGGACATCGATCCGAAAGACCACCTTTTTCACCAGGTAACTATATTCGAGCAGCGTATTTGTCCCGCTGGAAAACGCTTCCGAGAAATAGAACCAGGGCACCATACCGGCGGTAAGCCATAACACAAAGGGGATCGTGATCCCGGCCTTTGTGGTGACTCCCGTGGCAGGCAGCCCTTTCTCGAAAACAAACCAATAGACCAGGATCATGACCACGGGCTGCAGAAATGTCCAAAGGATCCCCATGTATGACCCGGCAAACTTGGCCTTGAAATCATTTTTCGCGAGACGCAGGACCATGATAAAGTCCTTTGCCTTTGCTTTTTCCTTCATCTCAGCTTCGATAGGTCCTTACAAACTCTTCAAACGGCGGATGCAGCTTGTCCTTATCGGAAAGGAGAAGATCCTCTTCCTTCAGGTCACCCATCGGCCATTCCACGCCGATGGCAGGGTCGTTCCACATCAGGCCGCCCTCGTCGTTGGGGTGATAGAAATCCGTCACCTTATAGCAGAATTCCGCTTCATCCGACAGCACGAGGAAACCGTGAGCAAAATCCTTCGGGATGAAAAACTGCTTTTTGTTTTCCGCGGAAAGACGGACGCCAAACCACTTTCCAAAGGTCTCGCTCCCCTTACGAAGATCGACCGCCACGTCAAACACTTCCCCCCTGACCACGCGGACCAGCTTATCCTGTGGGAAGTTGATCTGGAAATGAAGGCCGCGTAATACGCCGCGGGTGCTGGCGCTCTGGTTGTCCTGCACAAAGGTGCAGTCGATGCCCGCTTCCCTGAAATCATTCTGATTATAGGTCTCCATGAAATAGCCGCGCGAATCTCCGAACGCCTGCGGAGTGATCACAACCAGCCCCTTGATCCCGTTACAATCCTTTTCAACCGTTAATTTTCCCATTTTACAGTCCCTCCGCTACTTCCAACATGTACTGGCCATACTCGGTCTTCAAAAGCGGCTGTGCCAGTTCCACAAGCTGCTCTTTCGTGATAAAGCCACGCTTAAAGGCGATCTCCTCGATGCAGGAGATATGCAGTCCCTGCCGTTTCTGCACGGAAGCCACATATTCCGCCGCGGTCAGCAGCATGTCATGATTTCCGGTATCCAGCCAGGCAAAGCCGCGGCCCAGGGTTTCCACATAAAGGCTTCCACGGCTCAGATATTCATTATTGACCGTGGTGATCTCAATCTCTCCGCGGGCGGAGGGCTTCACATTCTTCGCGATCTCAATGACATCATTATCATAGAAATAAAGGCCCGGAACCGCATAATTGCTCTTCGGTTTTGCGGGTTTTTCCTCGATGGAAATGGCCTTTCCGGTCTCGTCGAATTCGACCACGCCGTATTCCCTCGGATCCTTGACGTAATACCCGAAGATCGTGGCACCGCCCTGGTTATTGATCCGGTCACAGGCGCTGCGGAGCACCTTTGTAAAACTCTGCCCGTAGAAAATATTATCCCCGAGTACAAGCGCCACGCCGTCTTTTCCGATGAACTCTTCGCCGATCAAAAACGCGTCCGCAAGGCCTCTGGGCACTTCCTGTACCGCATATTCAAACCGCATCCCAAGCTGGCTTCCGTCTTTCAAGAGATCCTGAAAAACAGGCAGATCTCTCGGCGTAGATATGATCAGCACTTCGCGGATCCCTGCCAGCATCAATGTGCTCAGCGGATAGTAGATCATCGGCTTGTCATACACCGGCATGATCTGTTTGCTGATTGCCTTTGTCAGCGGATACAGGCGCGTTCCCGAACCTCCCGCCAGGATAATTCCCTTCATTTCATTTACCACCTTTCAAAAAATAACAAACAAAATCCTTTGCTACTATAGCATATAAAACGACTGTCCGTCAAAAAAGCCGTTATTCCTCTTCCTTCTTCGCCTCCTCCAGGTCCTTACGCAGCAAAGCGATCTCCTGCGCCAGTGACTTGATCTGCTCGCTCTGCCGGGAGACACGCGTGGTAAGTCCGAAGATGATGACCACGGCGATCGCGAAGCCGAGGAAAAAGAGCATGTTGACCGGCAGCTCGAATCCGAGTAAATGCGCCAGCCCGTCGAGAAGCCCCGGCCAGATATCCAGCACGGCCAAAAGCACGATCACCAGGATCCAGATCAGCGAATGACGGATATCGATCTTCTTTTTTCGTATGGAGTGGATCACATAGATAAATCCGAGGATCAGGATCACTCCGATAAAAATTCTCAGCTTAAAATCCATAGGCCTATTTCTTCCTTGCCGTCGCCATCAAAACCGCGATCGAAACCTTGATCATGTAATACACGGAATTCACCGCGGAGATCGAACTCACGCCTGTCGCCCGCTCGTTCATCTCCACAGGCACCTCTTCCACCTTCATCCCCGACTTCAGGGCTGCCGTGACCGACTCCGGTTCCGGATAGTCCCTCGGATAGTCCGAGGCAAACCACTCGATCATCCTGCGGTTGCAAAGCCGCATCCCCGACGTCGGATCCGTGATCCGTTTCCCTGTCAGAACCTTGATCAGCCAGGTGAAATACCGGATCCCCGCCCGCCTGAGGCCTGACGACTGAAACCCCTTCTTCTCGATGTAACGGGAGCCGATGACCATATCCAGCCCTTCCGTTTCAAGCTTCTTCGCCATCTCCGAAAGGTAAGCGGCGTTGTGCTGTCCGTCGCCGTCAAACTGCGCAGCGCAGTCGTACCCCTTCTCATAGGCATAGCGGTACCCTGTCTGCACGCCCCCGCCGATCCCGAGATTGATCGGGAGCGCGATCACATGGACCCCATGCTCCCTGCACAGCGAAAGCGTATCGTCCGTGGAGCAGTCATTGATCACGACATAATCGAAATCGGGCGCGTTCTTCTTCACATCTTCTACAGTTTTCAGGATATTCCCCCGCTCATTATACGCGGGGATGATCACGAGTTTTTTCATATATGGTCTTTTTCGCCATCCAGCCGGCCTGACATGGGCAGATTGCTTCCGTAGGACTGTAGAGGGTACGCGTTACTTAGCGATCCAGCGAACCTGTGAGCTGGGAGCTTAGTAACGTACGCAAGCCTCTACAAGCGAAAGCGGGTCCCCAGGAAGCTGTCTGCTCCATGTCTGGGCGGCTTCCGGCATCTCTAATGCACAAACAACTTCAAGTATATATTCGCTGCAAAATTCCGGAGCTTGCGGATGCGGACGGATTTCTTATAGCCGCTTTCGGTGAGCCCCACCGCTTTCCCGTGCTTCTGCAGCAGCAGCTCATGCTCCTTAACATAGCTTTCTGTTTTGTCCCCGGAGATAACCTCGCCTGTATTCGAATCATTCCGAACGCGGAAATAGTTCAGCGGTTCGTGAATAATGTAGATCGGGCCGTGGATCGCGAGGCGGACAAAAAATTCATAGTCCAGGATGTAGACAAAGTCCGTATCAAACCCGCCGTACTGCTCATAGGCGCTGCGCCGGAACGTGTTGGCAAGCGGAGCGCCGTAGAAGTCCTGTGAGAAGAAGCAGGCGCGCACGGTTTCCTTTCCGTCCACAAGGCCGCTCTTTTTATAGCGTTTATACCAGCCGCGGAATTTCCCGTCGAGCCGCACAAGCCTCGTATCCGACTCCGAAAAAAGCGCTTCGGGGTTCTCGATCAGAGCCTTTACCTCTTTTTCGATGGCGTCAGGCGCGAGAAGGTCGTCCGCGCAGATCAGCTTGATGAACTCGCCGCGGCATTTCGAGAGGCAGTTGTTCCAATTCCCGCTCATGCCGAGATTCTTTTCGTTCTCATAAAGCGTGATCCTCGGATCGGAAAACGAGCGGATCACCTCGACGGTGTTGTCCGGCGAGCAGTCGTCGCAAATGACCACTTCGATGTTTTCATACGTCTGGGCAAGGACCGATTCGATGGTTTCTCCGATGTAGTCCGCGTTTTTGTAGGCCGGTATGCAGACCGAGCAAAGAGGGGCATCGCTCATGCTCTGTTCTCCATATACTCTTTGATCGCGTCTTTCCATTCCGCCATCTTATAATCCGTAGTCAGGCGGAGCATATAGTTATCGAGGATCGAATACGCCGGCCGGTCCGCGCTGGCCGGATTCATTTCCTTATACTGCGCGCTCGTCACATGGTTCACTTTTGTAGTCTTTCCCGCAAGCCTGAAGATCTCTTCCGTAAAGTCCGCCCATGAAGTATTTCCTTCGCAGGTCGCATGGAAAAGGCCGAAGTTCTCGGTCGGCTCGAGGAAGTGGATCATGCGGGCCAACTCCACCGCGCTGGTCGGGCTTCCGATCTGATCCGAAACAACGGATAATTCGTCATGCGTTTCGGAAAGGTTCAGCATCGTCTTTACAAAGTTCCTGCCATCTCCATAAAGCCAGGCCGTGCGCAGGATAAAGTACCGGTTGCAGAACTGCTGCACGAACTGTTCTCCCGCAAGCTTCGTTCTTCCGTAGGCGCTGATCGGGCCCGGTGCGTCGAACTCGGTCAGGGGGTTCGGATTTGTTCCCGGGAACACGTAATCCGTGCTGATATGGATCAGCTTCACGCCGTATTCCGCAGAAGCGATGGCAAGGTTTCTCGGCCCGATCGCGTTGGCACGGTATGCGCCTTCCGTATCCGTTTCGCAGCCGTCCACATTTGTCGCCGCCGCGCAGTTAATGATCACTTCCGGCTTCGTCTCGGCAACGCACTTCGTCACCTCGTCGATCTTCGTGATATCAAGCTTCGCGCAGCCCTCGATCTCGATCACATCGGTCAGCACAAAGTCCGCATCCTGCGCATATTCCTTCTGAATTGCGCGTCCCAACTGTCCGTTGCAGCCCGTCAATAAGATTTTCTTCATCTTGGCACCTCCTATAACGCCTGTGTACTTGATAATATATTATTGATTATTATGAGCCCCAGTGCAACCCCTATAAAGGAAACCTGCCGTGAGACATCTTTTTTCAAAGCCAGCACCTTTCCCCTCGCGACCATGAATAAGAGCAGCAGGAAGACCGGCGTGAAATACCGCCCCTGCAGGCCGGAAACAGTGAGATTCCCCTTTGTCGTCCACGACACGAACATGGACGCCAGCGCCATCAAAAAGATCAGGACCCAGGCGCCGAGGAACACGATCCGCTGTTTCTTTGTGATCTCCGTTTCTTCATTGTACTGCGGCAGGACGCCGATGATCATGAGCGCGAGGAGCCCGTAGACCCAGAACGGATTGAGGTCCAGATTCAGCCAACCGAGCGGCCCCGCAAACATGCCCTTCAGATAGAAGTCCGCGTACATGAGCAGCGTATTGATGACCACCCAGATACTGTGGATCGGGTCGGTCAAAACATCCTTTATCGAATACGGCTCCAGCGACTCGGAATAAAGCTGCGTCGTGGTCATCGCTTCCGTCACCCCAAGCACCTGCAGGAGGTAGGGGAACGTGCAGAGGAAGAACCCGAGCGCTGCTGCCCCGAGGAAGAGGATCCGCCCGATGCGGCGGTTCCTGACCGAACCGTAGATTTCCTTCGGGATCAAAAATACGGTCAGGCACAGGGGCAGGTACACGCCTCCCTTGCAGCCGCCGAGTAAAAACATCAGGATCATGAGAAGGATCGTGTCTTTACGGGATATGGATTTCTTCTCATACAGGATGTCACATAACACCATGAAGAAGAGGCTTCCCGCCGCGATCGGCACCGCGTCGTAGGAGTACGAGCAGCACATCTGCAGCACCATCGGGCACAGCGCGAAGAGAAATACCGCCGCCTTGCCAAAGGGCGCCCGCTTGATCACATAATAGAACCACAACAGATAACAGATCGCGATGAAGAAACGGCCGAGGTAGATCGTAGTCACTCCGTTAAGGTGTAAGATTCGCCCGAGCGTGATCCCGAGGATCCCGGGAAGGTACAATAAAAAGTTATCCGATTCTTTGTATTGCTGCAGCTCTGCAAGCTGCTCTCCGTCCGCGTCCGTCCGGCGCATGATGTTCTTTTTGATATAGTCGTATTCCTTCAGATCCGGTCCCGCCTTGAACTCCGGCATCGCGCCAAGTTCCGTCTTCCGCACATAGATCGACGCTTCCGAAAGGTCGGTGAGCGGCGGTTCTTCGATCCCCTGCAGGGCGTTCGAGTAGTAACACGCGGTCGCGATGTGATTGAGTTCATCCGGCACCGTCACCGGCGGCAGCAGGAAATTGTAGACAATGATAAAGCCGATGCCGATCGGGAT
This sequence comes from Lachnospiraceae bacterium, assembly GCA_016286115.1. Classification (GTDB taxonomy): domain Bacteria; phylum Bacillota; class Clostridia; order Lachnospirales; family Lachnospiraceae; genus RUG12461. Next base: position 1,217 of record JAEESA010000035.1, on the reverse strand, counting down.
AAAGACCTTATGCCAGTCCGCGCGGATCACAAGAAGGCCGAGGAACGCAATGACCAGCACGATGTACAAAAGGATCCCGAGCATCAGGAAGATCCAGAACCAGTAGGAATAATGATAGCAGTAGGTTCTGACCACCATCTCAAAGCCTTCGGGATGCACCTCGTCTTCATGCTCGTTCCCATAGATCGAAATGTCCGTTTTCTCCCCGATCGAATCGACCGTCAGGGTCAACGTCATCGGCTCGCCGAGATGCCCCAGATTCTGCTCCGGGAAGGGGACGTTAAAATAATGCACATCCTCATCCGTCGGCAGATTTTTATCCATGTTGACGACGTCTTCAAGGTCCAAAGTCGCCTTTCCGAGCTCTTCCTGTGTATCCGTATTTTTCACGGAAAGAGAAAGCTTTCCCTTGTTCTTATCCGTGTTGCTGTATAGCTCCACGCCGATCCCGAGCATCTGGTCTTCCGGGAAGATCACGTCTTCCGACAGGACCATCCCCTCGGTCAGTTGGAAGCGCTCCGTGTCGTCCGTGACCGGGATCACCTCTTTGGTGTAGATATCCTCCATCCGGGGATGGATCTCGTTTCCGTAGACCACAAACATCCCCACGACAAAAAGCCCCGTCAATATCAGGAGCTGGATCAGATGTTTCCGTTTGAAGTTTTCTTTTAATGCTCTGATCATTCGACCGGTCCGGCCAGGCGGTTCATCGCCGAGAACATGGCGCGGATCGTGGCGCGGGTGATATTCCCGGAAACCCCGACGCCGAACGTTGTGCGGCCGGTTCTTTCATCGCGCATTTCGATATATGCGGCCGCCTTCGCGTGAGACCCTTCGGAAAGGGCATGCTCCCAGTAGTTGTTCACGGTGATCTCCAGTCCCTCGATCTGTGAAACAACCGCGTTCTTCACCGCGTCCACAGGTCCGTTTCCGACTGCTTCCGCCATCATCTCCTCTCCCTTGTATTTAAACCGCAGCACTGCCTCGGCAGTGTCGTTATCTTCTCCCTCACTGATCTTCGCCTTCAGGAATTCATACGGCCAGTTCAGATCCAGATACTGCGCACGGAAATTGTCCATGATGACCGAGGGCGCGATCTCCCCGCGCTCTTCGGAGAGCTTCTGGATCACATCCGCGAACTCTCTCTGCATTTCCTTCGGCAGAGTATACCCATAGGACTGCTCCATAACAAAGGCCACGCCGCCCTTGCCGGACTG
>JAEESA010000034.1 GCA_016286115.1 Lachnospiraceae bacterium | reverse complement strand
CAAGAGCCGGAAAGAAAGGCATTTCCCCGAGAGAGCGCAATACATTATAGGCCGCCATCACCTCACAGGCATCGACCGAAGCCTTCCGATTCCCGAGAGTGATCCCTGTCATCAGACTCTGTTCTTCCAAAAAGCCGTTCTTTTCCACGACACGCGCAGTCGCTTCCCAATTTTCATTGTTTTCCTTCAAGTGTCTTTCCCGAAGACTTTTCGGGATACGAAAACTGAAGAGATTCATAAAGCCCAAAACGGCTTTTGAAGAGATATGTTTCGGAATAAAGCCGGCGAAAAACGCCTTCACTCTGTTCATGTAGAGACAGTATAGCAGGGGTTTGAGCAAAAATCAACCCCCGCCGAAGCGGGGGTGATCATTATCAATTACTTAAACGGGTTCTCCGTCGGATACGGCAGGCTTGCGGGCTGGTTGTAGTTCAGATCCTCAAGCGGCACGCCGATGTATTTGAAGACTTCGAACAGGGCCTTGCCGAAGTGACCAAAGGCCACAGCGCCGTGATGCGGATAGTTCTTCTGGATCAACACGTGGCGATAGAACCGGCCCATTTCCTTGATCGCGAACACGCCGATGCCACCGAAGGACCTTGTAGCAACCGGAAGCACCTCGCCCTCTGCCAGATAAGCACGAAGCTTATTGTCGGCAGTGGACTGGAGACGGTAGAAGGTGATGTCTCCGGGAGCGATGTCGCCTTCGAGCGTTCCGTTGGTCACTTCGACCGGAAGCGTCCGGGCCATGATCTTCTGGTTCTTCATCTCGCAGGCGGCCAGCTTCTTGCTGCAGGTATTGCCGCAGTGGAAGCCCATGAAGGTATCGGTGAAGCTGTAGTCGAACTTGCCTTCGATCGATTCTTTGTACATATCCTTCGGTACGGAGTTGTTGATATCAAGCAGTGTTACGGTGTCATCGGCAACACAGGTTCCGATATACTCGGAGAGGGCACCGTAGATATCCACTTCGCAGGAAACCGGGATCCCTTTGCCGGTCAGACGGCTGTTCACATAGCAGGGAACAAAGCCGAACTGTGTCTGGAATGCGGGCCAGCATTTTCCGGCGATCGCCACATATTTGCGATAGCCCTTGTGCGCCTCTACCCAGTCAAGCAGGGTGAGCTCATACTGTGCAAGCTTCTCAAGAACCTCGGGCTTCTTGTTTCCGGCACCAAGCTCTTCCTGCATATCCTTCACGACATCCGGGATACGGCTGTCGCCGGCATGCTTATTGAAGGATTCAAACAGATCCAGCTCGGAGTTTTCTTCGATCTCCACGCCCAGATTGTAAAGCTGCTGGATCGGAGCGTTGCAGGCCAGGAAGTTCAGCGGTCTCGGACCGAAGGAAATGATCTTGAGTTCGGAAAGGCCCTTCACGGCACGTGCGATCGGAATGAAGTCATGGATCATGTCTGCGCAGTCTTCCGCGTCACCGATCGGATATTCCGGAATGTAAGCGCCAACGGAACGGAGCTTTAAGTTGTAGCTGGCATTCAGCATACCGCAGTAAGCATCTCCGCGGCCGTCCTGAAGATTTCCCTGGCTCTCTTCCGCAGCAGCGATAAACATCTTCGGTCCGTCAAAATGCTTTGCAAGCAGAGTCTCGGAGATTTCCGGTCCGAAGTTGCCAAGGTATACGCAAAGAGCGTTGCATTCGGCTTTCTTGATGTCTTCCAGCGCCTGCACCATGTGGATCTCACTCTCCACGATACAGATCGGACATTCATAGATATCCGCTGCATCATACTTCTTTGTGTAGGCAGCGATAAGCGCTTTTCGACGATCCACGGACAAGCTCTCCGGGAAGCAGTCCCTGCTGACCGCCACGATACCCACTTTCACCTGCGGAATGTTTTGCATGTTGTTCATCAGTAATCCCTCCTATAATTAATTTTTCATTTAATATTGTTTTTGCTATCCTGTAAAATTTAATTCTGCTTTTACTTTTTGTTACTTCTACTAAACTTCGAGATTTTCGCCCTTCAGCCCGATATGTTCTTTCCCGGTAAACCCTCCTTCGGGATGACCGATGAGCCACTTGTTCTTTGCCGTGATCAGCGCATCCTCTCCTTCCGAGCCATGAGCTCCGGAAAGCGGGAAGTTCGTTCCCTTCGGAAGAACGATCGCGACACGGAAGCCCCCGTCCGAGGTCTGGCACGGCGCGTAATGAAGGCTCGTCGCAAACAGCTCCACTGCTTTTCCCGCCGGCAGAAGGAACGCCTCCATCTTTCCGGTGTCGTAAGAAAAGTCCTCCGTAACGTCCTCTTCCTTACCGAGCAGCAGGATCACATCATCCGCCGCCACGTTGATCTCCGAGCTGCGGTGATACTCTACCGCGTTCAGCTTCTTGTTGTGGCCGTTGCAATACCCGATCTGGATCGGCAGTTCCCCGTAGGAGATCCTTTCCAGTTCTTCCTTCACCGGAAGGCTCTCAAGATCCTCGATCGACGGTTCATACACACAGTCCGGAGGACATGGCGTCTTTTCCCGCAGAGCCGTGATCAGCCCGGAGAAGTCAATCCCCTCAACGATTCTCCCGTACCTCCGAAAGGCGGGATCCTCAACACTTTTGGTTACCATCTACCCCTTCTCCCTTCTTTATTTATTTTTGTTTTAATAATTATTTACATTAAATCTTATATTAATTTTTTTGCCTATTGGCTGCAATTCCAAACTTTATATCGTCCTGCAGCAGAAATATTCCTTATCCGAGCTTGGGGAACGCCTCTTTCAGTGCCGGATAAAGCAGGCGGAACTTCTTATAGCGCTCCTCGTATTTCTTTACGAGCTCCGGTTCCGGTTCCACCGTATCCACGACCGAAACGATCGCAGCCGCCGCGTCTTCAACGGAAGCATATTCCTTGCATGCCACCGCAGCGAGCATGGCGCCACCCAGAGACGGTCCTTCCTCTGTTTTCAGGATATCAAGCGGTACGCCGAGGACATTCGCAAGGATCCTTCTCCACAGCGGGCTCTTTGCGCCGCCGCCCACCACTTTACTGCGCGGGATGGAAAGGCCAAGAGACCTAGCGATTTCGAAGGAATCACGAAGAGCAAAGGACACGCCCTCCAAAACCGCCTGCGTCATATCTTCTCTCGTGCTGTCCATCGTCATGCCGATAAAGGCTGCACGCGCCGCGGGGTCATTCAGAGGCGAACGCTCTCCCATCAGATAGGGCAGATAATAGACCGCATTCTCTCCGAGCTTATTGATATTCTGCTGCTCTGCAGCGTATTCCTTCGTGCGCAGGATGTCGTCCATCCACCACTTGTTGCAGCTGGCCGCCGAAAGCATGCAGCCCATCAGGTGGTACTCGCCGTTCGCGTCGCAGAACGAATGAAGCGCGTTATTGGAATCCACCGAGAAATTCTTTTGTGAAATAAAGATCGTACCGCTGGTTCCGAGAGAAATATTGCAGTTTCCGTCTCCGACCGTCCCGGTTGCCACAGCCGCCGCCGCGTTGTCTCCGGCGCCTGCCGCCACCACCACGCTGCTCTTTAAGCCGAGCTCTTCCGCCACAGAGGGGAGCAGGGTTCCGATCGGTTCATAGCTTTCAAACAGCTTCGGAAGAAGATCGGTCGAGATCGAGCAGATATCGCACATCTCAGACGACCATTTCCGGTTTTTCACATCCAGAAGGAGCATTCCGGAGGCATCCGATACATCCGTCGCATGCACGCCGGTGAGACGATATGCCAGATAGTCCTTCGGCAGCATGATCTTTTTGATCCGGCGGAAGTTATCGGGCTCGTTCTTCTTGACCCACAGGATCTTCGGCGCCGTAAAGCCAGCAAACGCGATATTCGCGGTATAGCCGGACAAACGGTCCTTGCCGATGTCATTGTTCAGATATTCGCACTCTTCCGTCGTCCGCCCGTCGTTCCAGAGAATTGCAGGCCGGATCACCTCATCCTTCTCATCCAGGATCACGAGGCCGTGCATCTGGCCGCCAAAGCTGATCCCCGCCACTTTATCGCGGTCGATCTCCGAGGTCAGTTCCTTTAACCCCTCCATGCTTTCACGATACCAGTCATAGGGATCCTGTTCCGACCAGCCGGGATGCGGGAAGGAAAGCGGATATTCCCGCGATACGATCTTTTGGATGTTCCCCTCCCTGTCCATCAGGAGCAGCTTTACCGATGATGTCCCAAGATCAATTCCGATGTAATACATAATACCCCTCTCTTTCTCCTTAGAGTGACAAAGGCCAAAAGCGCTGTATCCATGCTTCTGACCCCGGCCCAACATTCATGTTTTATTATAATCCCCTGCCGCGAAATCTGCAATCGGCAATCCCGCTTTTTACTGATTTTCAGCCCTCTTTTTTTGCTCCTCTTCCGGCATGGACAGGCGGATCGTTTCGATGCTTCGAAGCTCCATTTTTTCCACTGTGAAAACATAGCCCTCCCCGGCGCTCACCTGCTCTCCCTCTTCGGGCACATGCCCCAAAAGTTCGATCACAAAGCCGCCGATGGAGTCAGAATCCTCGGAAGCAAAGGGAAGCTTCAGTTTGTCACAGACATCATCCAGATTGGCGGCGCCGCGGATCCGGTACTCCCGGTCGTTGAGCCTCGTGACGTCCTCCGCCTCCGCCTCATCATATTCATCATGGATCTCCCCGACGATCTCCTCCAGAAGGTCCTCCAAAGAAACCATTCCCGCCGTATCGCCGTATTCATCCAGAACAATGGCGATCGAGATCGACGCCGTCCGCATCTCCGCCAGAAGCTCCGCCGTATTCTTATGTTCAAAGGTCATAAAGGGTTCTCTGCAGATATCGCGCACCGAAAAATGCCCCTTATCCTCATAAAAGACCAGATCCTTCAGATACACCACGCCGATCACATGGTCCTTTGATTCCTCGTAGACCGGCAGGCGGGAATAGCCGCTTTCCCGGAAGATCTCAAAAATCTCGTCATAGCCGGCCTCCACCGAGGCGAAGGTCATATGGATCCTCGGCACCATGACTTCTTTTGCCTCTGTATCCGTAAACTCAAAAAGATTATGGATGATCTCCCGCTCCTCATTTTCAATAATGCCCTGCTCCTCCGAGACATCCACGATGGTCTTGAGTTCTTCTTCGGTCATCGCCTCTTTGCCCGCGTCCGGATTGATCCTGAAAAGGAACAGGAAAAAGCGGGAGATGTGGTTGATCGCAAAGATCACCGGCGTCAAAACCACCATCAGGCCGTAGATCACCGGCGCATACGCCATGGACAGCCGGTCGGCGCGCAGCGATGCCGCCGTTTTCGGGATGATCTCTCCGAAGATCAGGATCAGGAACGTCAAAATCCCCGTGGCCACCCCGGCCGCCACGCTGCCGAAAAGGCGCACAACAATACCCGTAGTGAGGGCCGAGGCCGAAAGATTCACTACGTTATTCCCCACCAGAATGGCGGAGAGCATTTTTGTATTTTTCTCATGGATCTTCAGAACAAGAGCCGAGCGCCGGTTCCCTTCCGCGGCAAGCGTCCGCATGCGGATCAGATTTACCGTGGTCAGAGCCGTCTCGGCTGAAGAGAAGAATGCAGACAGCGCAAGAAGCGCTATCAGGATCACAATTTTCAACCAAAGATCAGGGTCCATATAAATTACTCGTACAGAGAAGATTCATAGTCCTGCAGAGCGGACATATTCACTTCGACATATTCCGGATTCTCGGCATTTTTCTTCTGCTGGTTCTGATATACGGAAAACCCGATCCAGACGCCGATCGCCGCTACTATGACCACTCCGAGAAACGCAGTGAGCGCGCGGGAGGTCTTTTCCTTGCGGACCATTTTTTTGCGGTTTTTCTTGTTCTCTTTATATTTTTCTACCTTTGCCTGGCTCATGATGAACTGTCTCCTTCATTTTTCTATACAGATTGAAATATTATACCCGAAGCGTAATGATCTGTCCAGTTTACCCTTCACTTCTCTTTTTGGCCCGCAGGCGGTTCGTGGCGCGGTACATGATCGCTTCCGCCAGATAGTATTCCTCCACGCTCTTCTTTTGCAGCATGGCTTCCCTGGCTTCCTCCGCCTCCCGCCTGGCGCGGTTCTCGTCGATCTCCTCCGGCCGTTCCGCGGATTCCACGAGGATCAGCACCTTTCCGTCCTCGATCCGCATCATCCCGTCGCTGACGGCCACATAGCCCATTTCTTCCCCGGGATGGCGGTAGTGTAATACGCCCGGCACGATCGCCACGACCACGTTTTCATGATCCGCCAGCACACCGTATTCCCCGTCGATCGAGGGCACGGACAGATATTCGATCTCGCCTTCATAAAAGACCCCGTCGGCCTTATAGAAGTCAAGATGCATGGTTTTTACTTTGTTCGAAGGGTTCTCACTCATTCTTTTTCAGCGTCTCGGCTTTCTGGATCGCATCCTCAATGGTTCCCACGTTGAAAAACGCGTTTTCCGGCAGATCGTCGTATTTTCCGTCCAAGATCCCGTGAAAGCCCTTTACCGTCTCTTTCACGGGCACATAAGCGCCCTTCACGCCCGTAAACTTCTCCGCCACGAACATGGGCTGGGAAAGGAACCGGATCAGACGTCTCGCCCGATGCACCACGAGCTTATCCTCATCCGACAGCTCATCCACACCGAGGATCGCGATGATATCCTGCAGTTCCCCGTATTTTTCAAGATATTCCTGCACACGTCTTGCGACCGTATAATGCTCATCGCCCACAACCTCCGGCGTCAGGATCCGGGACGTGGAATTCAAAGGATCCACGGCCGGGTAAATACCCTGTTCCGCGATATTACGGGAAAGCACCGTCGTCGCGTCCAGATGGGTGAAGGTCGTCGCCGGAGCCGGGTCCGTTAAGTCATCCGCAGGCACATAGACCGCCTGCACGCTCGTAACCGATCCGCTCTTCGTTGTCGTGATCCGCTCCTGCAGTTCGCCCATGTTCTGCGCGAGCATCGGCTGATACCCCACTGCGGACGGCATGTGGCCGAGCAAAGTCGACACCTCGGATCCTGCCTGCACAAAACGGAAGATATTATCAATAAACAGCAGCACATCGCGTTTTTCCACATCACGGAAGTATTCCGCCATGGTCAGCCCCGTCAGGGCAACGCGCATACGCACGCCCGGAGACTCGTTCATCTGTCCGAAGACCATCGCAGTCTTGTCGATCGTGCCGCTTTCCTTCATTTCATTCCAAAGATCGTTGCCTTCACGGCTTCGTTCACCCACCCCGGTAAAGATGGAATAGCCGCCATGCTCCATGGCCACGTTGTGGATCAGCTCCTGGATCAAAACGGTCTTTCCCACACCGGCGCCGCCAAACAGGCCGATCTTTCCGCCTCTCGCATAAGGCTCGAGAAGATCCACCACCTTGATCCCGGTTTCCAGAATATCCACGGAGACGCTCTGCTCAGCGAACCCCGGCGCCTTTCTGTGAATGCTCCAGCGCTCCGTGTCCTCCGGCACTTCCTCTCCGCCGTCGATCGGCCGGCCGAGGACGTTGAACATGCGCCCGATGACCTTCGGCCCCACCGGAACCTTCACGGTCCCGCCTGTCGAAGTCACCTCCATATTCCTTCCGATCCCTTCGCTCCCTGCCAAAAGGATACAGCGCACCGCGCTCTTCCCCAGCAGCTGCGCCACTTCCATTACCTTTTCCTTTCCTTCCACCGTAACGGTAAGGGCTTCCCGGATCTTCGGCATGCTGCCTTCTTCAAATTCAACATCGATAACAGGTCCCGAAACCTGTATGATCTTTCCCTTGGCCATCCCCTATTCCTTTTCTCTCATTTTTTTCTTGCGCTGGGCCCTGGCCCCTGCCGCCACCTCGGTGATCTCCTGCGTGATCGCGGCCTGCCGCAGCCGGTCGTATCGGAGCTTCAGATTATTCAGCAGTTCCTCCGCATTCTTGCTGGCGGAGCGCATGGCCGTCATGCGGGCGTTCTGTTCCGCCGAAAAGCTGTCCACGAGCGCGCCGTATATGGAGCCCGTGATATAGCTCGGCATGACACGGGCGATCACCTCCTCCACCGAAGGGGTAAACCGAAACTCCCGGTCTTTGTGGCTCTGCCGCTCCTCCGGGGTGTAAAAGGTCTTCCTTTCAAACGGCAGGAGGTGCATGACCTTCACCTCCGTACTGACCTCGTTCTTCATATCACTGTATATGATCCGGATCTCATCCGTCCTTCCGGCCAGATATTCACCCAGCATGGCGCTGCAGATCACCCTGGCCCGCTGGAGCGTCGGATTTTGCGCGGTATAGAGGAAAGACTGTTCCATCGGAATGTTCCGTCTCGTGCAATACCTCCTGCCGTATTCTCCCACCATGTAGATCCTGGTCTTCTTATGACGCTCCCGCTCCTGCTCCATCCTCCGGAGCACGTTCATATTATAGCCGCCGGCCAGCCCCTTATCCGCCGTGATCACGAGGTAGGAATAGGTTTCTGCCGGCCTTCTTCCCGTTTCCGGGTAAAAAAAGGGGGAATCGATGTCGGAACGAGTCTGAAAAAGCCGCCGGATCTCATGTTCCTGCAGTTCAAAGAAAGGCCGGGTCTTCATCAGCTCGGCCTTGGCCTTTTTCAGTTTCGTGGAGGAGATCATGTACATCGCGTTCGTGATCTTCATGGTGCTCCTCACACTGCCCATGTGGCTTTTTACTTCACCCGCATTCGCCATCGTTCGTTAATTCCTGAAAGATTATTTCGCTTTCTGTTTCTTTCTCGCCTGGATCTTCTGATACAGTTCCAGATACTGCCTGGAGTAAAGGATGATGTCCTGCTTCTGATCATCCGTTATGATCCCGCTCTCATCGATCCTCCGGCAGACATCCGCGTGGTCGATGTGAAAATACGCCAGCAGCCCGTCCTTGAACCGCGCGATCTCGTTGACCGAAAGATCCTGCATGACATGGGCGATCGCCGCTGTCAAAAGGATCACCTGTTCATGCAACGCATAAGGCTTCCACTGGTCCTGTCTGAGCAGCCGCATCAGGCCCTGCCCGTATTGCAGCCTTTTTTTCGTCACCTCGTCCAGGTCACTGGAGAACTGGGTAAAGACCTCCATCTCCCTGAACTGCGCCAGGTCAAGGCGCAGCGACCCGACTGCTTTTTTCATGGCCTTTGTCTGCGCCGCCCCGCCCACACGGGAAACCGAAAGCCCCACATTGACCGCAGGGCGCTGGCCTGCGAAGAACAGGTCACTTTCCAGGAAGATCTGCCCGTCTGTGATGGAAATGATATTGGTGGGAATATAGGCGGAAACGTCGCCTGCCTGTGTTTCCACGATCGGAAGCGCCGTGATGGAGCCCCCGCCAAGGTCTTCCGACAGCCGCGCGGACCGTTCCAGGAGCCTGGAATGCAGATAAAACACGTCCCCTGGATAAGCCTCCCGCCCCGGAGACCTCTCCAGGATCAGTGACAACGCGCGATAGGCAATGGCATGCTTGCTCAGATCATCATAGATGATCAGCACATCCCGCCCGCGATACATGAAATACTCCGCCAGAGCGGTCGCGGCATAGGGCGCGATATACTGCACCGAAGCACTCTCACTCGCGCCGGCGACCATGACGATCGTATGCCCCATGGCCCCGTGCTGCCGCAGCGTATCCACCATATGGGCCACACTGGACGCTTTCTGTCCGATCGCCACATAAACGCAGATCACGCCGGTTTCTTTTTGATTTAATACCGTATCGATGGCCAGCGCCGTTTTTCCGGTCTGCCGGTCCCCGATGATCAGCTCTCTTTGACCTCTCCCGATCGGGAACATGGAATCAATGGACAAGATCCCCGTATTCATGGGCGTGTCCACCGGATCACGCTCTATGATCCCGGGCGCTTCCGCCTCGATCGGCCGGAAGCCCTCCGACCGGATCTGCCCCAGGTCGTCGATCGGTTCGCCGAGCGCGTTGATCACACGACCCAGATAATCGTCTCCCACAGGGATCCCGGCGGTTTTCTTTGTCCTTCTCACCCGGCTCCCCTCGGCGATCTCTTCCTCGTCTCCGAAAAGGATGACCCCGACATGATCCGGCTGCAGATCCTGCACCATACCGGTCACGCCGCTCTCAAACAGGACCACTTCCCCGTAGACCACACCCTCCAGCCCGTTGACCAGAGCGATGCCGTCGCCGACCGACTCGACATTTCCTTCTTCTTCGGGGGTTGCCCCCACCTTCCAGTCCTCGATCGAGGTCTTGAACAGCGTGATCAGAGACTCTTCATCTGTCTCCTTCTTGGACAGCTCCTCCAGCATTTCCCTGAACTGCTGGAAACGGCCTTCGCGGGTCCAGTCATAGAGGTCATGACCCACTTCGAGCTGAAAACCGTTCTCGATCGTCTTATCCTCGATCCAGACCAGAGAACAACCGTCGCCGTATTTTCTCGAAAGGAAGCGTTCAAACCGCGCTCTCTGCGCCCCGTTGGGCTGCGTTTTGGAATAAAGCCTGGCTTCAGACGGGTTTGGTATCATCCTCCGAACTCCTTTCCGCTTCATCCAGGAACGCATCATAGCCTAAAGCGTCCTCTTTGCCGAACACCATCTTTTCCGCGGCTTTCTCGATCATCCGTGAAATATCGGTCCGGGCGCCGCCAACGATCAGCGAGCGCTGCCGCTCCGCTTCTTTCCGTGCATCCGCCACGATCTTCTCGGCGTTGGACTTGGCTTCCTTTTCACTCCTCACCCGTTCCTCAAGGAGCTGTTCTTCCGCCTGCGCCTTACGGTCACGGATCTCGGTGTCCGCCTTCTCAAGCCTTGCGGAATACTCGTTTTTCAGATTCTCCGCCTCATGCATTTTCTCTTCGGCCTGATTGCGCATCTCCTCATAAAACTTTTCCCTGTTCTGCATAAAATTTTTCACAGGACGGTAAAGCAGGAGATACAACCCGCCAAACAGGATCACGACATTGAAAATATGTAAAAATATCTGGGTAAAATCAATCCCTAAGGGCATGCTCACCCCTCCTACATGACAAATATGATCAATATGGCTACGATCAGCGCATAGATAACAACGGTTTCAATGAACACAAGCCCCAGCATCAGCATGGTCTGTATTCGGCTCGCGGCCTCCGGCTGTCTGGCGGTACCTTCATTTGCCTTCGCGATGGCCATACCCATACCGATGGCTCCGCCACAGGCGGCAATTCCGACAACGAGCGCAGCGCCGATGGCCTTCTGTCCGTTGGCCGTCTGCTTCGCCACTTCAATGGCGGTTTCGCCGGTGATCAGCCCATCGGCGTAAGTTTCGGCGTAAGCTTCCTCGTAATCGTCCTCCGCGCGGGTCGTCGTCAGCCCCACCAAAAACGTCATGGCCAGGACTATGATCAGCCCTGCAAGTGCTATGGCTATCTTCTTTACATGTTTCATTACGCTTCTCCTCCTGCAACTGCTTTTTCTTTCTTAATTTTTTTCTTTTTTTCTTTTGGGATCGGGGGTTCCGTAACCTCCCCGAAATACACGGATGTCAGCATCGTCAGAACATAGGCCTGGATCAGGGCGTGAAGCACCGTGAACAGGATCCCGATGACGACCGGCAGAACAAAACTCAGCGAAATATAGTAATAGACCAGCTCTGTTGTCAGCATACCCGAAAGCAGGGCACCGAAAAGACGGAAGGACATGGAGATGGGCAAAGAGAACTCCTTCAGAGTCCTTCCGACACCCCGCGCCTTGTTCGCGCGGATCCCGCCGATCAATATGAACAGATAGGAAAAAACACCCATGGCGATCGCACCGTTGATATCGGCAAGAGGCGCCGGCAGGGAAATGGAATGACCTTCGGTCGTCAACGCCTGCACACCGAAGAGCTCAAACATGGTCCCCGTAAAGATATAGGATCCGGCCGCAAAGATATAGGCACCGACCGGCTCCGGCTGATGCGGGCTGTTTGCCATGGAGAGCCGTACGAAAAGGCCCACCCATTCTTCTATGAGAAGCTGGAATTTCCCGGGCTGGAGTTTAAACCGCGGGATGGCAAAGATGCGGATCAAAGCCGCCACGCCAAGCAGGATCCCCGTCACGATAAAGCCGGAGATCAGCGAAGGATCCACCGAGAGACCGAAAAACGGGACCCGGTTGATCTCATGCAGCACAGCGTCGCGCATGGCCTCCTGAATCGTCTCGTGCTTTATCGAATAGGGCAGGGTAAGCGCAATGGCTACCGCCAACGCGGCCAGAACGCACGCACAGATGATGAGAAATTTTCTAACCTTTGCTTTCCCCATAATTGACCTTCTTTACATTAGGCTTAGTCTCAAAAACCATTTCACCCGAAATGTATTGGACCGTAACCGCACAGCAAGTGCGCGGTTCGGCTTTGAATTGTTACAAAACCACCATTCATTTTACCACAAACCATGTTATAATGGAACAATGAAGATTGGAATAATATTTGATATGGACGGAACACTCTGGGACTCCGCAGAGGGCGTTGCCGAATCCTGGAATGAGATCATAGCGGAAAAGAAAACAAACATGCCCCCTCTCACCAAGGAGGACATTATGAACGTCATGGGGCTTACAATGACCGAGATCGGCGATATCATCTTCAAGGATATCCCTGTGGAGGAACGCGCCACTCTTCTCGGACAATGCATGGATTATGAGAACGAATACCTCTCTGTCCACGGCGGCGTATTGTACCCAAAGCTCGAAGAGACCCTCGCAAAGCTTAAGGAAACCTTCCCACTGTACATCGTCAGCAACTGCCAGGCAGGCTATATCGAGGCTTTTTTAGACCATTACGGTTTTCATGACTTTTTCCTTGACCACGTCTGTTTCGGTGACAACGGCCTTCCGAAGGCAAAAAACATCCGCCTCCTGGCGAGGCGGAATGATTTGGAACGGTATTTTTACGTCGGTGATATTGAAGCGGACCGGATCGCTGCCGAAAGCGGCGGCGCCGAATTCATCCACGCTTCCTACGGGTTCGGGACTGTTTCAAAAAAAGTTCCCGTTCTTCCCGCGTTTTCCGGCTTGCCGAAGCTGATGGATTCTTTACTCCATCCCGAGTAAACCGGCGTAGCTTAAGAGTTTTTCCAGATTTTCACTGACCTTACGGATCTCTTCCTCATCCGGATCCTCAAAATCATCCGGCACATTGAATCTCTTGTCCACAGAACGATGGATCGCTGCCCTTTCCTCTACCGGAAGCGCGGTCGTCGCATCTTTCAGATCCTGCATCTCATCATCCAGCAGTGCCTGAAAACCTGTGGACTTTTTCTTGGGTGCTTTGTAATACCAGTTTCCCTGTCCCTGCGAGTTTAACGTCTGTTTTTCGATTCCCTGAATTTCAAGCGTCATGGCTCCTACCTCCTTGTAGATTTATTTTGTGGTACTAAAGTACTAACACCACAATATACTGTCCCCATATTTATGTTATCGGTTTCCTGTTACAAATCCTTTATACTATTTTTACTTTTTTGTTACGAAATCAACAGTTCCCGGGATATACGTATTTCAGGCGTTCCCTCGCCACATCCACCAGATGATACACGGTTTCAACCGGCGTGGGCGTGCGGTCCGAATAGCGGAACCGCGGGAAAAAGCGGGATATGTGATAGGGGATCGCCTTCCCATTCTTTTGCTCCATTTCATGGATCCACCCGGTGATCTCCCTCATTTCGGCATCGGAATCGTTTTCCCCCGGGATGATCAGCGTGGTCAGCTCCACATGGCAGGCTGCAACCGCCTTCTCTATGAACGCCTTCACGTATTCCAGCCTTCCCTTCAGAACCTCCCGGTAATACTCCGCATCAAAGCTTTTGATGTCCACATTCATGGCATCCATCCGGGGCAGGACCGCATCCAAAATCCGCTCCGGCAGCGACCCGTTGGTCACGAGCACGTTTTTCATGCCGGCCTCATGGACCAATTTCCCGGTGTCCCGGACGAACTCCCATTTTGTCAACGGCTCGTTATAGGTGTAAGCCACACCGATGTTCCCATTCTTTTTATACGAACGAGCAAGGTCGGTGAGGGCCTCGGGTGTGATAAATCTTGAATCATCCGGCGCATAGGCATCTGTCGTCTGCGAAATATCATGGTTCTGGCAGAAAGGGCAGTGCATATTGCAGCCGTAAAACCCCACGGACAGCACCGCGCTGCCCGGATAAAAATGATACAGCGGTTTTTTCTCGATCGGATCCAGCGCAAGCGCCGCAATCTTTGTTTCTTTCATATCGCCTCCGTTTTTGGCATGGCAGCCCGCCTCAGTCCGGCTGCATTTCCCTGTTTTCGTTCAGGTTCAGCGCATCCAGGATGGCGGCGCTCATGGCCGTTCCTCCCATCGCTTCATACTCCGCAAACGCCTCCTCCGGCTCTTTTTCCCTGGTCATGACCTGCCCGATCAGCTCTCTTCGGAGTGCAAACAGCTTTCTCCGGTTCCACGCATCGGTTTCATATTCCCCGGTCCTGTTCCAGAGCTCCTTCGCGTCGCTCCCGCCCAGCATGGTCATCTCCAACAGCCGGAACGCCTGCTCCGGATCTTTACAGGACGCCGATACGCACCACACCACCGGTCCCCGCTCCAGCATGGGAAGTGCCTCTCCGATGGGTGGGAGCGGGATCAGTTCCGTTTCCTGCCCCGCCGCAAGTAATTCTTCCGTCAGCTCCGCGGCTGTCGTCTCCGAATCCAGCGTGATCATCCCGTACTGGCCTTCCAGGAATTTCTGCCGGCAGATCTCTTCCGTATTGGAAAGGATCGTCGGATCGATAAGGCGGATGTCATAGGCCTCGCGGAGCCTTATCATCGCCGCCATCATGCTCTCCTCCGTAAAGCCGTCCCTCCAGACGCCTTCACTGTCCATCTAAAACCAGGGATAGGCGTCCTGATAAAACCCGCACAGGCTCTGGATAAACGGCACGGTCTCATCCAAAACTCCCGGGGCGGACACGGCAAACTTCCCTGCCAAGATCCCGTCCCCGTCCGGATCCCCATAGGTAAAAGCCTGCATGAGCTGCACAAAGCTCTTATAATCCGTCGGAAGCGGAAGCGCCACGCGGTTCAGCCAGTCCTTCCGCACATAGGTGGTATAGCCTCTGCCCTCCAGATCCGGGATCCCGTAGAGCCTGCCGCGGATCCGCTTTTCCTCCACGGCCTCCTCTTTTCCGTCTTCCTGTGCCCTGGATCTCAGCTCCGAATCCTCATACAGTGCGCTCAGATCGGCCAGCTTCCCCTGCGAAACGTAGAATTCATATTCTTCCGTATCCAGGCAGAACACATCCGGAAGCGTGTCCTCCACGGGTTTTTCATAGGTAACAACGGGAGCCGAGGCTTCCTCGGCGCCGCAGCCGGAAAGTAAGAAGCTTAGGCCCAGCAGAAGAAAAACGGATCTTTTCATCCATCCTTTCCTTACCATTCCATCAGCTCCTCCGGTCTGCAGGACAGAACGCGCGCCATGGACAGGACCTTCCCGGCCGCCGCCTTATCGATATCCTTATCCCGGATCTCATATTGCTGCAGAGTCCTTAAGTTCACGCCGCTCTTTTCCGCCAGCTCCCGCTGTGAAAGCCCGCTTCTTCGCCTCATCCGCTGAATCCAGGTCTTTTTCCCCTTCTGCCGGATCTTTTCACGGATCACAAGATAGCACTGTGCCACAGACAGCGCCTTCAGCGGTTCGTAAAACACCTCCAGCTCCCGGATCGAAATGTCCTCCAAAATACTGGAAAAGCTCTTCCCGGTCTGCTTTTGGAGATACTCCAGCACATCCCCGACCCATTGTGTTTTCGGATCCTCCGGGATCGCCTCTTCTTCCTGTTCCATAGGCTCCTGGCCGAGCACCGTCATCACCGCCCTGTATATGCAGGCCGGTTCTTCCGCAGGTAAAGAAAGATCCATCCCGCTCTCCCAGTCCTCCGCCAGGCCGCTGATACGAAGCAGGCGGAAAAAGTTCTCCGGCTCTTCCTTTTTCACATGCTTCAGATACACGAGCAGCTTACCCACTGCTGAAGGATTTTCCTCCTCCGCCTTATGCCCTCTTTTCCTCTTCTCCGGAACATCGACCGGCCCAAAGCCGAGAAAACGGAGCTTGCTGAGCGCCTCCTGCGTCTTCAGTCTCACTTCTTTTCTCTTGATCTCAAAATCTCCCGCGCCAAGGCCGTCCGTATCCAGCGCGTACAGGTTCAGGATCCCGCCCCTGCGGAACCGCCCCGCTCTCTCCTTTGCCGCGGACGCGTCCTCCGTACAGACAAACCCTTCCTCCGCAAGCTCCGGTTTTTGCAGGATCTTCTCCCCACCGTAATAAATGATCTTTTCCGCCATCTCACACCTACTTCTCTGGTAGTATTCTTACTCTTATTGTAAGCTTAATCATACAAATGTCAATCGAGCGGGAGGGGAGTCTGCGCACAAAAAAAGGACGGCTCGCTTTCTTCTCTGCGGCCGTCCTTTACGCTGAATAATTCACCATAAATTCTCTCCCTATGCTTTATAATCGATTGTTCTGTTCTTCTGTGCCTCAATCACCGGTTTCACCTTCCTGTCCTTCGCGGTGCTTCCTCTGATGGGGTTTTTTCCTTGCCTTTTCGTTCCGGCCAGGCCGTGATCCATGGCGATCGCACACATCGCTGTACTCACGCCAAACATTGTGTTTTCCTCCTTTCTGAATATTTTCTTTCATTTATTATATCGGCAGAATTTTCAGAAACTTTAGGAGCACGCCTCTGCGATTCGATGATGTGTCTCACAAGACGGATCCATCCCCCGGGCCACCAAGAACAATAACAAAACCCTTTTGATGCGTCACTCCTTGATATATAATGAGACTATGAAAGGAGCTTCCGTGCATACAGAAAACACAACTCGTTTGGAAAACCTCAAATTTGATCCCTCTTTTTTCGAAGACGAAGTCCGCGAAGGCTTCTTTATCTCGTCCATGATGAAGCGGTATTGGGCGGCGGAACTGACCGTGCTCGCCGAGATCGACCGGATCTGCCGAAAGCATGACATCCCCTGGTTTGCCGACTGCGGAACGCTTCTCGGCGCGGTGCGTCACGGCGGCTTTATTCCCTGGGATGATGATCTCGACATCTGCATGCTGCGTTCTGACTATATCCTTTTTCATAAGATCCTCAAAAACGAGCTGCCGGCGGGCTGGTGTGTTCTGAACATTCACACCGAAAAAGAATACACTTCCATGCTGAGCCGGATCGTCAATGCACATGAGATCAATACAAACGAGGATCATCTTCGCCTTTACCACGGCTGCCCCTACACGGTCGGGATCGACATCTTCCCTCTGGACGACCTCTGCCCTGACCAAGCCCTTGAAGCAGAGCGGGTCGACCAGCTCCTCATGCTCAGCCGGGCCATTGATCTCATCCTGCTCAACGGCATTAATGCTCCTGAAACCAAAAAGATACTCTCCACGGTCGAATCGACGCATCACACGGTCCTTCACCGAAGAGGGCCCATTTTGCAGGAGCTTCGCCTTCTCGTCGAAAAGCTTTACACCCGTTATTCCTCGGATGAAGCCGAACATGTGGCTTTAATGCCCTATTGGGTCAAATATCATGATCACAAATACGAAAAACGCTGGTTTGCCGACAGGGCTTTTCTTCCCTTTGAGAATACGCTCATGCCTGTTCCCTGCGTTTATAATGATGTATTGAGGGTGGAATATGGGGACTTCATGCAGGTCCACAAAGGCGGCGGCGTGCATAGCTACCCCGTTTACGGTGACCAGGAAGCCATCCTCAGGGAAAAGAATGACAATAAGAACCCGTATCGTTACACCATGGAAAAGACATCTCTTTTGGCCAGAAAGAATCCGCCGAAATTCCGGGATTACAGCCTCTCGATCATCGACACTTTGATCGAAGCCCACAAGGCCCTTTCCTCCGGCAACGCCGTTTCGCTGCTGACCGAGTGCCAATCTCTGGCAATAACCCTGGGAAATGCGTTGGAAAAAGAGTACCCCAGGGAAACGGAGCTCGTTCATTTTCTCGAGAATTATTGTGAAACCGCGTATAACCTGAGCGTAAACTGGGCGGATCATGCTGCAGATGCCCTGAATGCGCCCATCCTCGCTGTCAAAGAAGGACTGGTTCGTCTCTTCAACGAAAAGAAGAA
>JAEESA010000033.1 GCA_016286115.1 Lachnospiraceae bacterium | reverse complement strand
TCCCACTTCTTCCATCATAAAGATATTGTACAGCCCTTCCCTTCCTGGGAGGGCGTAACCCACGTTCTCGAAGTTGCCGGCCATGTTTTTCTGGCGGTAGAGATAGTAAGGGAAACGGCCCATGGAGCGGCAGGCGGCCTCGGTCAGCGCCATCTGCTCTGTCGTGTTCTTCATCTGGAATTTCCGGTAAGAATCCCATTCGATCTTCAGCCGCGAGGCGCGCTTTAAGGCGAGGGAATGGACCGTGATATCCTCGGGAGAGAGGCGTTTCACCTCCGAAAGGGTGTGGCGGACGTCCTCTTCGGTCTCACCGGGAAGGCCCATGATCAGGTCCATGTTGATATTATCAAAACCCATGCTGCGCGCAAGCTCAAAGCTTTCGACAGTCTCTTCGACGGTATGGCGGCGGCCGATGAGGTCGAGGGTTTTCTGCGAAAAGGTCTGCGGGTTCACGGAGATCCTTGTGACGCCCATGTCTTTTAAGACCTGCAGCTTTTCTTTCGTGATGCTGTCAGGCCGGCCTGCTTCCACGGTAAATTCCAAGGCGCTGTCGACCGGAAAGCGTTTACGCAGGCCCTCCAGAAGAACCTCCAGCTCCTGTGCCGAAAGGGCTGTCGGTGTGCCGCCGCCGACATATATCGTGAGCAATGTACGGCCGCTAAATAATTCCGAAACAAAGTCAAGCTCCGTAAAGAGCGCCTTCAGATAAGCTTCTGTCATCTGTCCGTATTTTCCCAGCGGGTAAGAAGCAAAGCTGCAGTAGGCGCAGGTCGTCGGGCAAAACGGGATCCCGGCATACAGAGAATACCCGTCCTTTTCCTGCAGCCGCCGGATAACGGAAAGCTCCCGATGCGCGATCTCCGTGGCAAGGGAGATCTTTTCGTCCGAGCAGAAGTAGGTTTCTCTCATATAGGAGCGGATCTCATCCTCTCCCTTTCCCTCCGTCAAAAACTTCATCGGGATCTTAACCGGGCGGATCCCGGTAAGGCTCCCCCAGGGCAGAGTTCTGCCCGTTTCAGCGGAAAGGCGGCGGTAGAGATCCTGTTTTATGCTGTTCTTGACCGCAACGCGGTCCTCTCCCTCGGGAACCGAAATACGAAGGTCTGCGTCCTCATCTGTTTCTTCGGAAACAAAAACATCCTCCTCCGGGAAGAAAGCCTTCACCAGAGAATGGATGTCGTATGCGTACCCTTTTTTATCTGTCACAACTTTCATAAGAATGGGTTTTGGATCTTCTCCCTTCCG
Organism: Lachnospiraceae bacterium; assembly: GCA_016286115.1. GTDB lineage: Bacteria > Bacillota > Clostridia > Lachnospirales > Lachnospiraceae > RUG12461. Next base: position 16,824 of record JAEESA010000033.1, on the reverse strand, counting down.
ATCGTAGTAAGGCCCATGTGGCCCGGATAGACCTTTGTTTCCTCCGGCAGAGAAAGCAGTTTATCGCGGATGGAACGGATGAGCTGGCTCATGCTGCCCTCCGGAAAATCCGTCCGTCCGACCGAGCTTTCGAAAAGCGTGTCGCCGGAAAACAAAGTGTTTTCTTCTTCGAAATAAAAGCAGCACCCGCCCGGCGTATGCCCCGGCGTGAACAGCACTTTGATCTTAAAGCCGGCCAGTTCAAGAACCTGGCCGTCCTTTACCGTTTCATCCGCCTCATACGTTTCATGACGGCCGATCATGCCGCAGGCGTTGAGGCGCGGTTCGGCGAGCACTCTTTTTTCCTCTTCATAAATGATCCGCGGGATCTTATATTCCTTCGCCAGAGCTTCCGCCGCCATCACATGGTCGAAATGCCCGTGGGTCAGAAGGATCGCTTTCGGCGTCCCGCCGATGATGCGGAGCCTGTCCACGATCCTTGATGCTTCGTCTCCGGGATCGATGATCAGGATCTCTTCCGTTTCTTTATTCTTTGCAAGATAACAGTTGGTACCCACCATGCCGACTTCAAGGCAGGCGATCTCCATTTTTCCCATCAGCCCGAACTCCTTTCCACATCGATCACACCGATAACCTGCCGGATCTTCGTACACAGGACATCCAGCTGATCCCTGTTCGACACGGCAAAGGAAACATTGATGGTCACAATGTTGTGCTTGCTGGTCGCGGAATTGATGGAGCGGATGCTGATCTCCTGCTCCGTAAGGATCTTCGAGATATCCACAAGCAGACCGTTCCTGTCGTGACAGTAGATCCGCACCTCCGCGACAAAGACTTCATCCTTCGGAAGATCGGTGGTCTCCCACTCCGCCGGAATAAGACGCGACTTTTCCGTTTCGGAGAGATTGATCACGTTGACGCAGTCCGTGCGGTGGATGGAGATCCCACGCCCTCTGGTCACAAAGCCGACGATCTCGTCTCCGGGCACCGGCGAACAGCACTTTGAAAAACGGGCCGACACATCCTGGATCCCCTGCACGATGATCCCACTGCTCTTGCGTTTTTCCACGGGAGGCTTTCGGTAATTGTCCTGGATGTTCTCGATGATCTGCTCATCCGTCAGCTTATCCGGATGCTCTTTTTTGTATTCCTCGGTCAGTTTGTTGATCACCTGGCCGTCTTTGATCGCGCCGCGTCCCACTGCTGCCAGCAGCGCATCCCAGTTGTTATAGCCGTACTTTCTGAGCGTCGCCTGCTGGTACTCCGTCTTCATCAGATCTGAAGAAGAGAGGGTCCGGCTCTTCATGGCGGAAGCAAGAAGCTCCTTCCCGCGGGTGATGTGCTCTTCCTTCAGTTCGCTCCGAAACCACTGGTTGATCTTATTCCTGGCCTGCGTGCTCTTAACGATACTCAGCCAGTCACGGCTCGGGCCTCTTGAATTCTGAGACGTTAAGATCTCGATCCGGTCCCCGTTCTGGATCTGATAATCGATCTGGACGAGGCGGTCATTTACCTTGGCCCCGACCATCTTATTACCCACCGCCGAATGAATGCTGTAGGCAAAATCCACCGGCGTGGACCCCATCGGAAGGTTCTTCACATCTCCCGTTGGTGTGAAACAGAACACGGTATCCGCGAACAGATTCAGGTCGTTCTTCAGAAGCGACATGAACTCACGGTTATCCGACATATCCTGCTGCCATTCCAGGATCTGGCGAAGCCAGGAGAGCTTCTCCTCTTCCTGCATCTTCATGTTCTTCCCATCGGCCGCTTCTTTATATTTCCAGTGGGCTGCGATACCGTATTCCGCGGTCCGGTGCATATCATAAGTCCGGATCTGGATCTCAAACGGCTGGCCGCTGGGGCCGATCAGCGTAGTATGCAAAGACTGATACATATTGGGCTTCGGCATGGCGATGTAGTCCTTAAACCGGCCCGGAATGGGTTTATAGATCTCATGGATCACGCCAAGCGCCGCATAGCAGTCCTTCACGGAATCCACAATAACACGGATGGCAAACAGGTCATAGATCTGGTCAATCGTCTTTCCCTGGTTCACCATCTTTCGGTAAATACTGAAAAAGTGTTTCGCCCGCCCGTCAATCTCCGCTTCGATATGAGCGCCCTCAATGGCGTCCTTCACGTCCTCGACGAGATCGTGGACATACTGCTCACGTACCTCTTTCCGGACCGCCACCTTTTCCACAAGGTCATAATAGGCCTTCGGTTCGAGGAACTTGAGGGCAAGGTCATCGAGCTCCACCTTGATCTTACTGATACCAAGGCGCTGCGCGATCGGGGCGTAGATCTCCTGCGTTTCCTTCGCAATCCGTAGCTGAGAATGCCTGGGCTGATACTTAAGGGTCCGCATATTGTGAAGCCGGTCCGCAAGCTTGATGATGATCACGCGGATGTCCTTTGCCATTGCAAGGAACATCTTGCGGAGGTTCTCGGCCTGCATCTCGAACCGCTCCTGATTCTTGTCTCCGGTTCGCGTCGTGAGATGGAGGTTTTTCAGCTTGGTAACGCCATCGACAAGGAGCGCCACGTCCGGGCTGAATTCCTTCCCGATCTCCTCGGTCGTCATGACCGTATCCTCAACGACATCATGGAGGAGGCCCGCTACAATGGTTTCCTTATCCATCTCTAATTCGCCCAGAATGATCGCGACCGAGAGCGGATGGATGATGTAGGCTTCCCCGGACTTTCTCATCTGGCCTTCATGCGCTTTCGCGGCGACCTGGTAGGCCTTTTCGATCAGGGAGATATCATCGGAAGGATGGTAGCGACGGATCCGGCCGATCAGGATCCCGTACAACTCTTCCGGGGACACAAATTCCCTGAACTTGGTCAGACTCCCGCTACGCGGAAGGATCCGCTCTTCCAGTCGTTCGAGTTCATCCATTTTGTTTTGAAGGACTTCTGCTCCATCTTCCATGATCCGTCACCTCCTTTCCGTTTATTTGTATTTGATCTAGCTTTCCAGCTTAAACCGCCCGACGGTCTCCGTCAGCGTATCGGCGATCTGCTGCTGCGCATCGGACATATTCGCCACGTCTTCCACATGCTGGGAAACGGCATCCACCGAATCCGCCATCTGCGTGCTGATATCCGTGGTCTCCTGTGTGGCTTCGGCCACGGCCTGGATCGCGTCGGTCACTTCGCCCATGATCGACTTGATGTTGCCGGCCATCTCGGAGATACGCACACTGGTCTCTCCGAAGCTCTTGGCATCCTCTCCGTACTGCGATGCAACTTCCACAAAGTTCTGGTAATCCGGCGAAACGGTATCCTGCAGGAACCCGAGCAGCCCTCTTGCCTCTTCGGTCAGCTCGGAGAAGGCACCCTGTACCTCGGCGATCGTCTTCTGGATCTCGGTGACCGCTTCGGTCGTATTTCCGGCAAGATTGCCGATCTCCGTTGCCACAACCGCGAACCCTCTTCCGGCTTCTCCGGCACGGGCCGCTTCGATCGAGGCGTTCAGTGAAAGCAGGTTGATCTGTTCGGCTATATTGCTGATCACATCCGCCATCTCGCTGATCTTCTCCACAACCTGGGCGTTTTCTATGCTCTTCGCAAGCCTGCCCTGGAACTGTTCCGTAAGATCCTGCGCGGTATCAAACGAAGTCCGGCTCTTGGATTCCACCTCTCCGGCACGGTCCATGATCTCCCGGCTCATCCGCAGCGTATCCTCGGTTTCTCCTGCCAGAAGGTTGACATTGGAAAGAACCTCTTCGGAAGAAGCATTCACCTCTTCGGAAGCCGCGCTCGTGGTCATCATATCCTCGTTGACCTGGCCGATCTTGACCTTGATCCCGTCAAAGAGATCGATCAGTTCTTTAGACGTATCATTCAGCTTGCGCGCCTGGCTGTCGATATCGACGGAGTAGTTCGCGATGATGCTGATCACGTCCTTGTTGCTGTCGTACATGTCATTCAGAGACGAGCTCATCACGCCAAGTTCGTCCGCCGTCTTCACGTCGATCGGTTCGACGGAGAAATCGCCTTCGGCCAGAGACCCCGCAAAAGCCTTGACGCGTGTGATCCCCTTGGAGATCGAACGGATCTGCAGGATCACGATGATGACCTCAATGACGAGGAAGACAACCGCGATAACGATCATCAGGAGCATCAGGTTCATGATCGGTTTCTGGATCTCGGAATACGGGATCTGAACCATGAGCTTCCATCCGGTGCTCGGAACGGTCGCAAAATGCACGGACATGGTGCCGAGCGTCGGTGATTTATAAGTAGTCTGTCCGGACTCGCCTGCCATGACGGCGCTGCCCGCTGCCGCAAGGGAGGTATTGGAGTCTGAAGTGATCGTCTGGCCTGCGGAAACCTTATCGCTTTCCACGCCGGCAAGATAGACGCCAGTGCTGTCCAGAAGGATCGCGCTGCCCGCCTTGCCGACCTTGATCTCTTCGACCATGGCGGAAACCGTTCCAAGCTCCATATCCACGGTCACGCAGCCGATATATGATCCGTCCGCGATGATCGGTGCGGAGCAGGAGCTCATGACCACGTTGGATGTGGGGTCGTAATACGGGTTCGTGATGATGTAGGAGGAAGAAGCCTTTGCGGCTGTGTAGTACTCCTGGTTGAAATAGTCATAATCGGCATTGCTATAGTCATAAGTCACGACCACGCTGCTGCCGTCCTTGTATGCATAAGGTCCGAAATATTCCTGCTCTTCGTCATACACAAACGGCTCAAACCATACGCCGCTGCCCAGCACCATCTCATTTCCCATGATCACGGAAGAAAGTGCTTTTTCGATGTCCTCCGGCGTCATGCTCTTATACGTTTGGCCGAGCATATCCGCCTCAACTGTGGCCATAGTGGAAACGGCTCCGAGCTTGTCCTCGATCCCCTTCTCCGCTGCGGAAAGCTCCGCCTCCATGCGGGACTGGATCTGTTCATTGATGGTCTGGCTGCTGTTTACCACGCTGATCACGGTCAGGATCGCCATGGAAGCGATCAGGATCGGGACGATCACCGCCAGCATACGTGCACTGATCTTCTTAAACCTCATACACCTTCTCCCTTCTTGTAAAGTCAATGTTAAAAGTATTTTTCATTATACCGCCTTTAACCGTATTTTGACAAGTATTGTTACATCTTCTTCAGTGTCAAATACCAGTCCAGGCAGGTCAGGGACGGGTCGTTTGCGGCTTTCCTGTTTTCCGCTTCTTCGAGGGTCAGAGGGGCGCCGAGGACAACCTTGTCTCCGGGGTTCCAGTTTGCCGGCGTGCTCACGTTCTCGGCGTCATGAAGCTGGAGAGACCGGATGACCCTGATGATCTCCGGGATATTGCGGCCGGTGCTCATCGGGTAATAGAGGATCGCGCGGATAATGCCCTCCGGGTCAATGATAAATACGGCGCGCACGGTCTGCGTCTTCGCCACGGTCTGGATCATGCCGTACTTCTTCGCCACGTTCATGCTGATATCCGCGATGATCGGAAACGCCACCGGCACAGCGCCGCTCCCGTCCAGATCGATCGATTCGATACTCTTTGCCCAGGCCAGATGAGAATGCAGAGAATCGATGGAAAGCCCCAAGAGCTTTGTATTCAGCGAAGCGAATTCATCCGCCGCTTTGGATAATGCTATAAATTCCGTCGTGCAGACCGGCGTAAAATCCGCCGGATGCGAAAAGAGGACCACCCATGAGCCCTTATAATCCACGGGAAATTCGATCTTTCCCTTTGTCGTCATGGCGCGGAACTCCGGCGCCGGATCGCCGATCATCGGCATACGTTCTTCACTCATTTTTCCCCTCCTTACAAATACTTTTCCTCATACTCTTCCATTGGGATCGGGCGGCTGTAGTAGAACCCCTGGATCACTTCACAGCCCATGATCCGAAGGCAGTCCACCTGTTCCTTGGTCTCGGCTCCCTCCGCGAGGCAGGTAAAGCCCAGCTCCTTCGCGAGAGAAATGATGTGCCGCGTCACAACAATGTCCTTTTCGTCCTCCTTATCCGACCCGAGCTTATCCACAAAGCTCTTGTCGATCTTTAAGGTATCAAGCGGCATCTCCGTGAGCAGGGAGAAGGAAGAATACCCGGTCCCGAAATCGTCCATCGAGATCTTAAAGCCCTCCGCGCGAAGCTCATTTAACACCCGGATCATCTGCTCGGTGTTGTCGTAGGACGCGCTCTCCGTGAGCTCAAAGTCAATAAGAGAATGATCCACTTCATACGAATTGACGACCGCAGTCAGCTTATTGACGAGATTCCGGTCATAAAGCCGATCCCGTGACAGATTGACAGAGATCGGGAACAGCTGCTTTCCTTCCTTTTTCCAGCGGGCAAAGGCCGCGCAGACCTTTTTCAGCACGATATCATCCACCTTCGCGATCGAGCCGTCCCTTTCAAAGAACGGAACGAACCGCCCCGGATATAGAAATTCCTTTTTCTTGTAGTTCCAGCGGATCAGCGCTTCCGCGCCCTTCGCGGTCTCCTTATGGATGTCAAACTTGGGCTGCAGATAGACGACAAACTCGTCGTTATCAATGGCCGTATCCAGATATGCCTTGATGTATGTGGACCAGGTGACGTCTTCGTGCATCTTGTCCGTATGGATGATGACGTCGGTCGTGCTGCGCTTTGTCCCAAGCGACTGTGCCATCTTGGCCGCGTCCGCGACCCGGTTCCCCATCAGCATCGACCGCGGCATCCGCACAACCCCGCAGCGGTAAAAGATCTCGTAATTCGGATCGACCTTCAGATAAGACAGGTCCTTAAAAAAAGCCTTCAGCTTCGCGATCGTCTCGTCTTCGGGCATATCCTTTATTAGCATCGCGAAATTGTCGTTATGGCAGCGCGCGCTGGCATAGACAAAATCCGATTCTTTCATCTTTTTGACCACATCGCATAGCACCTCGTTGGCTGCGACATGGCCGTACACCTCGTTCAAAACATGGAATTCCTTGATATCGAAATGCACGAAGGCGTATTCCTTGATCCCCTTATCCATCGGCATTTCAATAAAGGCAGACAGATGATTCCAGTTATAATGCTTCGTGATCGGATCGGTAAAGGACATCCTGTAAAGCTCTTCCTGATCCATTTTCGAATGATCGCCGTTGATAACGAACATCGCGCGGTCGTCTTCGATCTCCATGTCATGTAAGATCCGCATTTTTTTATCCGCGTTGAACATGCCGATGACATCAGGCACCTTTTTCAGCCGCAGATCACTGAATACGCGATGCGCATCGTTATCTTCATCAATCTCCATGAAGATGTCATGAATAAGCTCCGGCGTCACCTTCACCTCTTCTTCGATCTCGACCTGATAAAAAAAGCTCTCTCCCAGTGGAATGCTTTTTAAGCCCTTCGGATAATCGATCCTCTCGTCCCCGGCCCGGTATTCGATCCCCTCAACGATCTTATCGAGCGACCGCAGATAAAACGCCCCCGGAAAATCATAGGTTCCGAACGCGTTCGCGTATTTCGCGATCTCCTCCTTCACCTTTCCCGTCTGAAATTCCGCCACTTCCTCATCACTGATCTCCGTGAAGAAAAGGATCCGTTCCGGCTTATACAACTGGTTCAATCTATTGATAAACATGGCATTCGTCCTTTCCACATCATCCTATTTTCCCATTCTATCACATTTTCTTTTTGTTTACAGTTACTATTTCACATAGTAGAATAGAGAAATACAGGAGGGAACCATTTATGAGGATTAAAAGATTTTTTGCGGCTGCATTAACGGCCATTCTTACTTTGACAGGACTGCCGCTCGGCTACACAAATGCCGCGGAACGGCGGTACGACCCTTCGGAAAAAACGGGATTTCAGCCCCTGCAGGAGTTTACGCCTTCCGAAGACGAGTGGCCTGGAAACTTCACCTTTAATGATCTGCAGATCAGCGGGTCCGCGCCTTATGGAAATACCGAAAACAGCGAATGGGCGGAGTATTCCACGTATTTCATTTACAATCAGCTGAATTCTGACGAGAAAAAGCTGTTTGATGATCTGATGACCGAATGCCTTTACTACATGAACGGAGGCGGAGACATCTCCGGAAACATGATGCCGGGAGTATCTTACTCCTACTCGATTTCCGACCAGCGGGCAAAGGATTTGTATATTCTGTTCAAATTCGCAAATCCGCAGTTTTACTATCTTTCAAACTGGATCAGCGCTTACGGAGGCACGGTATATCCCATCGTGTATGACGATTTTCAGAGTGAATCGGCGAGAAAGAATGCGACGCAGACGATGAAGGAAAAATTAGCCGTATACAATAACGCGGCAGCTGCGGAGTCCTCCGATTATTACAAGATCAAAAAGATCCACGATATGCTCTGTGAAAACGTCACCTATAACCACGACGCTGCAGAAAACAGGGTCGATGAAGAGGATAGTTTTTCCCAGTCCGCCTACAGCACTTTCATCATGGATCACACGGTCTGCGCCGGATACGCCGCTGCCTTTACCATGCTCTGCAACAAGCAGGGAATCGATGCGATCGAGGAGACCAGCACCGTCCACGCCTGGAACCGTGTTATGCTCGATGACGTCTGGTACGTCACCGACTGCACCTGGGACGACCCGGACGGAGCATACGGATTGACAGTAACGTATGATTATTTCCTGAGAAGCTCATCTGCCGTTTTATCCCAGGATACGACCGGGGCTCATGTTACGGAATCGTGTCATAACTCCCTCCTTCCGCCCTGCACGCAGGACTGCACTCCTTCCGGAAGTTCGGAAGCGGGCTTTCCGCCGGAGATCGTTGAAATAGCTCCCGACCCCGAACTCACCTATGAAAACGGGAAATTCTCGCTCTCGGCCTATGGAGCGGATAAGATCTATTATACGGTCAACGGAATGACACCGGCCGTCGGTCAGCGCCGTTCATTTGTCTATTCCTCTCCGGTTTCGGCAGCGGACGGAACGGTTGTGACCGCTATGGCCGTTGCGGATCCGAAAAACAACAGCGCTGTAAAAAGCTGGCTGCTGGAAGGCGGAACCCAGCAGCCCGTAGACCCGCCAATTACCGACCCGACCGAGCCCGAACCCGCGGATCCCGACCCGACGGATCCCGTAGATCCGGATCCTGAAGACCCGTCGGATGTCACCATTTCCATTTACCCGACATCAATTGAGCTCGAAGTCGGTGAAGCTTACTATTTCATAGCATTTACGGATCCTTATGACGCAAAGCTGACCTGGTCTTCCTCCAACAGCCGGATCGCCACTGTCGATGAAGACGGCTATGTGGAAGCCGTCGGAAACGGAACGGCCACGATCACCGCTTCATGTGGAAGCGCCAGCGCCTCTGCCACAGTGACAGTAACGGGCGGTTCTGAAGATCCCGACCCGGATCCCGATCCGGATCCCGACCCGACAAGGCCCTCGATCGAAATCTCTCCGACTTCACTTGAGCTTACGATCGGAGAGATCGGGCATCTCAGCGCAGAGACAAGAAACATGTCGGACACCGAAGTGACCTGGTCCTCCTCGGATCCGGATATCGCAACAGTGGACTTTGGTTATGTCACCGGAGTCAGCGAGGGCACAGCAACGATCACGGCTTCCTGCGGAGGAGTCACCGATTCGATCGAAGTGACCGTGCTGGGTGAAGATGAGCCGGAGGTCACCCCGGACCTGACCATCTCCGTAAAGCAAAAAGCCACTCTCAAATCCAAGAAAAAGATTTCAAGAGTCAAAGTGTCCGACACCACTGTTGTCCGCGTGAAAAAGGTAAAGGGCAAAAAGATAACCATCATCGGCAAGTCGCCCGGTTATGCGACCGTCACCGCCTATAACAAAAAAGGCAAAGTGATCGGTACCTGTGTCATCGAAGTAATATAAGATTTCCAAAGTCAAAAGGGGAACGCTAAACGCAGCGTTCCCCTTTGATCTTGGAAATAATGATCTCTTTTGCTTCCTTCGCTTCCGGCACCGGCATCAGCGGATAGACATGATAAAGGCCTTCCCTGACGATCAGCTCGTTCGTGCCGTCATCGTCCAAAAGCTCAAAAAAGCGTTTCACGTCCGGATAGAGCATTTCTCTGGTGCCCAGAAAAGCCGTGACATTTTTTATGCCCTTCAGATCCCCATAGATCGGGCTCACCCGGTAATCATGAAGATCTAAGTCCCCTGCCCACCATTTTCCGCAGACCTTCAGCCAATGACCGGGAAGCCAGGGATCCGTCGGTTCATAAACCGGGATCTCCGGATTTTCCATGGAAACATCGACCCAGGGAGATAAAAGGATCAGTTCATCCGGCATCTTCATCTCCTTTTTCCGGAAAAACTGCGTCAACGACAAGGCCAGTCCGGCGCCTGCCGAATCCCCGCATAAAATGATCCTTTTTTCGGGATGCTCCCTTACATAACTCCGATACAGCGGTGCGATCAGGGAGAACGCTTCCTTCCAGGTCCCGAACGGAAGAAGACGGTAGGCGGGAACGATCGTGAGCGCCCCCGTTTTATCCGCCAGTTCTTTAATGAACAGCCAGTGGAACGGCGAAAAGTCGTTTTCAAACGCGCCGCCGTGGATATAAAAAACCGTGGCATCGGCGGTGCTGTCCGGGTTCAGATAATAGACGTTCCCGTAGGTCCTGTGCGATATCTTCGGCCGGACAAAAGGCGGGATCGGTTTCGGCCGCACGCCGTGCTTCAATTTCTTTTCCAGGCGCTTTTGCGCCCCCTCTTCTGTCGGTTTCGGCCGCAGTTCCAAAAACTTTGACACCACCGACGCTCCGAAACTTGGTTTCATTTTCTACTCCTTTTCTTTGTCATCAGAAACGCCGGAGGCTTGCATCTGTTTTCTCCGCCGTTTCAGTTTTTTCAGCTTCTTTCCAGTTTCTTCGAGCATGAGGCGGTCCTGTTCGCCTGCTTCTTTTTTAGAATACAGAAGGTCCTCATAGATTTCGAAAAACGTAAGGTCCTCTTCCGGAACAACCGCCTCTGCCCTGTCCTTAAATTCTGCAAGCGTTTCCCCATTCTCCCGGCTGATCCTGCACCGTTTCAAAAGGTCCATATTTCTACGGCACAAAAGGAGGCACTTATCCTTCTCCGTCATACTCTCAAACCGCCGTTTCCGGATGAACCGGTCCAGCGCATACCAGATCAGAATAAAAAGCAGTCCAACCATCGCCGGGATCACGATCTGATACCACCGGATCACAAAGGCCGGTTTCTCTTCTTCGGTTTCTTCGTCCTCTTCCGTGTCCTTCAATGCAGGCAAAGGACTTTCTTCTGCCTCTTCTTTTTTTCCGGCGTTTTCCGACGTCATCCACATGGAAGAGTTCTGATACCCCGGCGTGGGTTCAAAGATGATCCAGCCGATCCCGTCGATATAGCATTCCGGCCAGGCATGCGTATAGGAAGAGCTGACTTCGACAGTAAGCGCTCTCCCCACGGGCACACGGTAGCCTTGCGCAAATCGCGCCGGGATTCCCTCTGCGCGCGCCAGCAGCGTGAACGCGGTCGCATAGTAGGTGCAATACCCCTCTCTTTTTTCAAGTATAAAATAATCCAGAAAATCCGAAGCACTCTTTATGCTTTCCGGGAGCTGCCCCGGATGGTCCGTATAGGTAAATCCCTTAAACATCTGTTCCAGGCGCAGCAGCTTCTCGTAATCCGTCTCCGCCCCGTCCAGGACTTTTTCCATGGTGCTTTTGAGTTCCGGCGAAAGTTCCGTCTTCGGAAGATAATATTCACTTATCAACTCCCGGTACGAAAGGTAATCCTCGTATGAAACGCCCGGTGTCCCCGTCAGACCGCAATAATCCAGGGTCTTATCCCAGTCCTCCTTTGTGACGGTATTCTCCCGGTTCAAGAGTTCGTAAAGCAGGGGATTATCCCGCTTAAACCGGTAGTACACCATGTCGATAATGCCGCGCGAGGCTTTTTGATCCTCAAAGCTTAAGTCCGCGCCTTCTACAATGAGATCCCCGGATCTCCCCGGAATATATTTCGGCGGGACAAAGAAGCTCTTCGTCGCCATGTCCTTATATTCCATCTCATAGGCCGTTCTTTTCAGAACCTCTTTCGAATACTTTTCTCCTACGGCACAAAACGTCTCCAGCGTGTCCAGCGCCCTCTCATTCAGGGAACTGTAGTCGGTCTTGTCCCAGATATGGCCGTCGAAGGTGTCAAAGACCTTGCCCGAGAGATAAAGGTAGGGTTCGTTGTCCATGAAGTCTCTCAGCTCCATGACCGTGTGCTCGGCCTTTGTAAGGTCCCCTCCGACCAGGCCGCGGTCGGAAAACCCGATGACCGGGTTCGGAGAATCCCAGCCTGTTTCCGGGAACATCATCTCATTCAGACGGATCAGGCTGCTCTGCACCGTTTTTATGATATCGCGGACAAACTTCCAGTCATACGGCTTGTCCGGTGTTTTCAGAACGCCTGTCAGCAGGATCAAAGCCAGCAGGAACGGAGACACAAAGATCAAATGCTTTTTCGGTTCCGTATCCCCTTCCTTGACCGAGCGGCGCTGGATCTCATCCGCCACCGCCAGGAGGATATAGAGCACGATCATGCAGACCGTAAATTTCCCCATTTCGATCTTCAGCGCCAATGATGCCGCTAGGAAGGCCACCGCGGCAGCCACCGCCACGATCCGCGCTTTCCGGAAGCGGTTCAAAAGAAGTCCAACAAAAAAGCACGCCGCCGCGATCAAAAGTTCATAAAACAGCCAGTCATGGCTTCGGAACAGATCCAGCCTGTCTTCCGCCGGCTGCAGCAAAAAGAATGCACAGAATACGGCCGCAAGGATGCCGATCAGCCACTTCCGCCCCCTGCTCTTGAAGTGTATTAAGAAAACAAGATAAACCACCGTAAGGATCGTCGTTGGGATCCAGGACAAAGCCAATTCTTCCGGCGTGAACATCCGGTCCGCAACAGGGCAGACGGCAAAGGAAAGCGGTAGGATAAAAAGGAGGTCATAAAGGATCGCGATCATCACAACACCTCCTCCAGTTCATCCGAAGGACGGATCCGCACGCAGACCGCATCCGGGTCCAAGGGCCTTTCTCCGGCGTTTTCCTTTTCCTCTTCCACAAGAAAAACCTTGATCGGAAGCCGTTCCGCATTCAGCATCTCAACCTTTTCTCTGTCCTCCTGCGTCCAATGCTGCAAAACCAGGATCAGAAGATGGTGCTCCCCCAGACTCCCGCTCGCAAAAAGTTCTTCAAGAAGCGGCAGGAACTCCGCGTCGCTGTAGAAGAAGAAACGGCTCATCTTCTCATATAACGTATCATAATCTCCTGCCCCGCGGATCGCAAATTTGCTCATCTCGCTGTCCATCGTGAAGACATCCAGCGGTATGTTTTTCTCCATGTAGTACCAGGACAAGGCGAGGATGATCTCCACCACCTTGTTTTCCGCAGGCAGGAAGTCCTCCATCTTTTCGGCGTACCGCTTCGGATCCATGATCAGGGCAACCCCTGTTTTTTCCTCTCCGACAAGCTCCCGCACCATCAGCTTCTGCGTCACGGCGCTGGCTTTCCAATGGAGAAAACGGATATCGTCCCCTTCGACGTATTCCCGAACCGGGATCGACGGGCGCGTCTTAAAGGTATCCTTATCATGATCGGATTCCGAAAGCTCTTCCGTATTGCGAAGCTCATGAAGCTTGATCCTGGCCGGCGCGACAATGATATTCAGCGGCTCCCTGATCGTATACGTGATCGAAAAAAAGCGCAGAAAGTCCGTCACGACAATGCTCTTTAAGCCCACATCATAAACGCCCCGGTATTTACAGATCAGTCTCGTTTTCTTCACAAGCGAGGAATGCGGGGGCAGCTCATAGATCACGCTGTCCTCGAGATCGGTGATAGACGAAAAAGAGGAGTAAAAACGCAGACGAAGAGACGAAAAAGGGATCCAGCCCTCATTCTGCAGCGTAATGTAAAAATCCGAAGGGGACCGGCAAACCATATCGCGCCCGTCCGACCGTTGATAGATCTTCAGCGACGCGATCACACACCCGATATAGACGAGCGAGACCAGCGGCAAAAGCAGGGTGATCCAGAAAAAGATATAGGGAACCGGCCCGCCGAAGAAAGAGATCCCGACCAAAGAAAGAATAAATACCGCTATCCAGATAATGATCTTCTTTTTCATGGCTTATTCCACGGGAACGCTGATCTTCAAAAGCATCAGATCCAGAAGGTCTTCTGCCTTCTTTTTCTGCAGCTTCATTTCCGTTGTGGGGATCAGGCGGTGGGACAGCACGTTTTTCACCGTCTTCTTCACATCATCCGGTTTCACAAAGTCCCTGCCGCCAAGAAACGCCTTCGCCTGCGCGGCTTTCAAGAGCTGTAACAGGGCACGCGGGCTTGCGCCGAGAGAAAACCCGTTCCCCGCGCGTGTCCGGGCAATGATCTGCTGCACATAGCCCATCACCGCGTCACTGATATGAACACGGTTCACCTTTTCCTTTAGTTCCAAAACATCCTTCAGTTCCAGCACCGGCCGGATCTCCTCTTCATACCGTCCCTCCATGAAGGACCGGGCCAGCCGAAGTTCTTCCTCTTCCGACGGATACCCTATCGAAAGCCGCATCATAAAACGGTCCAGCTGCGCTTCCGGCAGCGGGAAGGTTCCCGTAAAGCTCACGGGGTTCTGCGTCGCGATCACCATAAAGGGCTGTGGAAGCGGATACTTCGTCCCGTCCACCGTCACCTGGCTTTCCGCCATCGCTTCAAGCAGCGCCGCCTGCGTCTTCGGAGACGTGCGGTTCAATTCGTCCGCCAGAAGGATATTCCTCATGACCGCCCCTTCGCGGTAGGTAAACTCCCCGGTTTTCATATTATACACGGAAAGCCCCGTCACATCCCCCGGCATCGTGTCCGGTGTGAACTGAATACGCCCGAAGGACAGACCGAGCGACCCGGCAAAGGTACGGGCCAGCGTGGTCTTCCCCACGCCGGGAACATCCTCGAGGAGCACATGGCCGCCCGCGAGAAAGCAGCATAAAACATCCTCCACGATCTCGCCTTTCCCGGCGAAATAAGTATTCATTTGTTCCAAAAAGCGAGTCAGCATCTTTCTATACTCCCAAGATCTCATTATCCAGCCGTAACTTCTGCGGCATATTTGCCTTCCAAAGATCAATGTATTCCCGGATCATCTCCTCATTTTGCGGATCTTTTCTGTATGCCGCAAAGATCGTGACCATAGAATCCTGGATGATCCTGGATTCAAAACCGTATTTCTCTTTAACCTCCTCCGGAACGGGAAAGCTGATCAAAAACCCGTTCGTCTTCCTGATCAGCCTGCATCTGACATCACCGGGTTCCATAACAACGGTATTTTTGAAATCCACGCCGTATTTCGTAAACACAAAAGGAATATAGAATTCCGTGCTGGATGCGTGCATGCCGGAAAAGCAGGTGTATTTTTCGAGAAGGTCGTATCGTATCTCTCCTTCCCTGATCAAAGGGTGTGCTTTGTTGCAGGTGATCTCGAGATGTTCTTCGCCGATCGCTGTGGTAGCGATATGCCTCTTCTCCGCATTCTGTTCAAAAGATTTATATACACTTTTATTGCATAAGACAATGGCCACATCCCCGTTCCCGTTTCCCAGCATCCGTATCGCGTCCTCGGTACCGCTGATCCGGTGGTAGCACAGATCGACTTTCCCGTCCCCTGCCAGGTATTTTTCGCACAGCTTTTCAAAGACGATCTCGGAAATACCGTCCTTTATCGAAAGCACCTTGAAGCGTATCTTCTTTTCCGGCGCCTGGATCTGATAGATCGCGTTCAGCGACCGTTCGATCGTTTCCGCGTATTGAATGAAATCAATGCCTTCATTCGTCAGGATCATCCCGCCTCTTGTCCGGCTGAAAATGGGATAACCCAGCTCGCTTTCCAGCGTTTTCAACATATTGCTCGCCGTCGGCTGTGAAATGAACAGAGAGTCCGCGGCCTTGCTCAGTGTTTTTTCCCGCGCGATCGCAAGCATCAACTTAATCTGCTCTGTTTTCACCTTTCCAATCATAATCCTTTCTTTTTATCACTAAGTCCAAAAGAACTACCAAACAGTATAGCAAATCCGCCGGGAAGATTCCACATTTATTCGTACCGGACCAGATGTTCATCCATGTAAACCGGCAGCCACAACCCGTCCTCCCGGAAGCTCACTCCCTTAAGCCTCCCCCCGTCATCCGTATGCCACGGAACGTAAGCCGCGCTGTAATCCGGAAAAAAGGAATGCCGGTTTTCCCTGATATCCTCCGCCACCCAGTACCCCACGAGCTCCATAAGCTGCTGCCTCCTGCTCTCCTGTCTCAATGAAAACCCAAGCAGCAAAAGCATCAGACCGGCAACCGCCATCACCCTAAGCACTCTTCTTTTATCAAACTGATCTTTGTGTCCTGTTTTCGTCTTCATGTTACTGATCTTATCACAAACAAACCAAAGATCCGGACAATTCTGTCCGAAATACAACTGTCCTATCCCGGCACAATTTCACGTAAAGCGCTTTCAAAAATGCTATCCTGCGCATGAAAAAATGGGAGCATAACCATCTCCCATTTCTCACAATCATGTTCAACCTGATATAAACAATCGTTTCAGATTTTCACACGGTAAATGTATACAGCGTTGTCTGCTGTGGAGTTCCCCGCCCACCAGACATATCCGCCGGCATAGACGGGAGTTTCGCAGGGATTCAGTCTTGCAGATGATGAGAGCAGCTTCGATTTTGCCAGTACATTGCCGTCAGCTCCGACGACAGAGCAGAAAATCCCGTCATAGGTAAACCCGTCATTTCCATACCGCTCATATAAAACAATCGTATTTCCGGTTTCATCAGATGCGGCCTGCGCACGACGGTAATGATA